>JAJXVC010000100.1 GCA_021782295.1 bacterium
CTACAAACAAAAGATGCTCGCCGAATCGAAGGAACGCGTCGTTACCTCACTCGGCGATCTGCGCCCGCATGTCGATCTCGCCATCGAAAAGATCAACGGCATGGATTTTCTCAAGCGCCTTTGGTCCAAAGATGCGACCCTCTGGTCCGATGCTCCGGAGCACGCGGAGATCATTAAGCACGCGCTCGGCTGGCTCGATATTCCGCAGCACTTGCTGGAATCGACACCCAATCTCATCGCGTTTGCAAATGAAGTTCGACAACGTTTCGAACATGTCGTCGTGCTCGGAATGGGCGGAAGCTCGCTTGCCCCTGATGTGTTACGGGCGACCTTCGGCCGACAAGCAGGCTTCCCGCAACTGCATATCTTGGATTCCACCGATCCGGCACAGATCGTCGCTCTCGAAGCCGAACTCGATCTCGAGCGGACGCTTTTCATCGTGGCGAGCAAAAGCGGATCGACGACCGAACCGAATGCCTATTTTGCCTACTTCCACGACCGGATAACGAAACTCGTCGGAGCGGCGAAAGCGGGCTCGCATTTCGTCGCGATCACCGATGCCGGAACAACGATGGAGAGCGTCGCAAAACAGCATGACTTCCTAGCGATCTATCTCAACGACCCGAATATCGGTGGACGCTACTCCGCGCTTTCCTATTTCGGCATGCTTCCCGCCGCTCTCGCAGGGCTCAGCGTACCGCTTCTCTTGGATCGAGCATTAGGCGCAATGCATGCGAACGATCGGATCGTCGATCCGCGTGTCGCACCCGGCGTCCACTTCGGTGCGACGATCGGAGCGCTCGCTCTTGCCGGTCGCGACAAACTCACCATCATCGCACACCCCGCGATGGCATCCTTTGGAACCTGGTGCGAGCAACTGATCGCCGAATCGACCGGGAAGCTCGGCCGCGGCGTCATTCCGATCGAAGGTGAAGCGCTCGGCTCACCCGGTGAATATGGAAACGACCGGCTCTTCGTCTACGTCGGCGATACGCTTCCGAATCCCGATACCGAGGATCTCGCCCGTTTGGCCGCACTTGAAGCCGCGGGGCATCCGGTCGTGCGATTGGCGATGAACGATCTCTACGATATCGGCGAGCAGTTCTATCTCTGGGAGATTGCCACCGCAACGGTCGGCACACTGCTGGCGATCGATGCATTCGATCAGCCCAACGTTCAGGAATCGAAAGACAACACGAAGAGTCTGCTCGCGAGCTACGCCCAGAGTGGGCGCATCGAACTCCCCGCTCCCAACGTCCGCAGCGAGAGTTTCGATCTCACTTTACTCACCGGAAGTGCAGGCATCGCGGGAAGCGATGCAGCGAGCGTGCTACAAGCGCTCGTCGGGCAGATCCGTCCGAACGATTACGTCGCGATTACCGCCTACGTCCAAAGAGATACTCCCCATATCGCCGCGCTCGATACCCTGCGCTTGGCGATCCGCAAAGCACTCCGCGTCGCAACAACCGTCGGCTTTGGGCCACGCTTTCTGCATTCGACCGGTCAACTCCACAAAGGCGGCCCATCGAACGTCTTCTTCATCCAAATCGTCGCCGATGAGCCCGAAGACCGCGCGATTCCCGGCATGAACGTTACCTTCCGTACGTTGCTTGCGGCGCAAGCGCTGGGAGATTTACAATCGCTCGACAAGCGCGCACGCCGCGGTACGCGCGTTCACCTCAATGGAGCGATCGACGCGGCGCTGCAGCAGTTCATCGCAGGCGTCGAATCATCACTCACTGCAACCTCAACAAAGTAAACACCGCGAGAAAGCGAGCGCACGCGTGCAAATAGGAATGGTCGGTCTTGGGAAAATGGGGGCGAACATGGTGACGCGCCTCCTCCAGCACGGACACGCCGTCGTGGCGTACGACCGAAGTGCCGAAGCCGTCGAAGCGACCGTTCGGGGCGGAGCAACCGGCGCGGGGTCGCTCGGCGAACTCGTTGCGAAAGTGACCGACCGGCCGCGAGCGATCTGGATCATGGTTCCGTCGGGCGCACCGACCGATCAAACCATCGACGAACTCATCGGATTGCTCGACCGCGGCGATATCATTATCGACGGCGGCAATACCAACTACAAAGATGGACTCGCAGCATACGAACGCGCCAAGGCACGCGGCATCTCCTTGGTCGATGCCGGCACCAGCGGAGGCGTATGGGGCCTACGCGAGGGTTACTGTTTGATGGTCGGCGGTGACGACGACGCCGTTCGCCGCTGCGAGCCGATCTTTACAAGTCTTGCGCCGAGCGACGGCTATGCCCACGTCGGCCCGGCGGGCGCCGGCCACTTCTCGAAAATGGTTCACAACGGGATCGAATACGGCATGCTGCAAGCATACGGTGAAGGATTCGAGATTCTCGAAAAATCGCCGTTCCCGTTCGATCTCAAACAACTCGCTTCGATTTGGTGCCATGGAAGCGTCGTTCGCTCCTGGCTCCTCGAGCTGGCGGTGCTTGCCTTCAGCGAAGACGCGAAATTAGAGAGCATTCGCGGTTACGTTGACGACACCGGCGAGGGACGCTGGACGGTGCAGGCAGCGCTCGACGAGAACGTTCCCGCTCCGGTGATCACGCTCTCCCTGCTCGCGCGTTTCGCATCGCGTCAGGACGAATCGTTTAGCGCCAAAGTGATCGCCGCATTGCGCAATCAATTCGGCGGGCATGCCGTCAAACACGAAGAAAAGAATGCCTGAAGTCACCGTTTCCGCCGATCCTTCGCCGCAACTGGAGAATCCGTTGCGTTCGTTACTCGAAAGCGACCGCATCGAGGATCCCTGTAGTATCGTCTTTTTCGGCGCGAGCGGCGACCTTTTCAAGCGCATGCTCTTGCCCGCCGTCTACAATCTCCGCCTTGAAGGAATACTCCCCGCACACTTCTCCGTCGTCGGATTCTCGCGTTCGCCGTTTACCGATGAGAGTTTCCGGGCCTACTGCAAGGAAAGCGTCGACTCGTTTTCGCGCTCGGGTCCGGCAAAAGAATCGATGTGGGCGGAATTCGCGCGCCGGATATCCTACATCACCGCCGATTTCGACGAAGATGCCCACTTTCACGACCTCCATGCGATGCTCGCTCGCAACGACGAACAACTCGGTACTGCAGGAAACCGTCTCTTCTATCTTTCAACGCCGCCTTCGGTCTTTCCGACGATCGTCGAGCGTCTTGCTACGGCGAAACTCGATCCGAAATCGAATACGGCGGGTTGGACGCGTATCATCGTCGAGAAACCTTTCGGCACCGATCTTGCTACCGCGCGCGCCCTGCAGCGAGAGATCAATACCGTTTTTGACGAGAAGCATATCTACCGCATCGACCACTACCTCGGCAAAGAGACGGTGCAAGATATCATGGCGCTCCGCTTCGCAAACACCATTTTCGAACCGATTTGGAACCGCCAATACATCCGTTCGGTGCAAATCACCGCCTCTGAGACCTTAGGCGTAGAGCAACGCGGCGGCTACTACGAAAGCTCGGGCGCGCTCCGCGACATGCTGCAGAACCACGTGATGAATTTGCTTGCGCTCGTAGCGATGGAACCGCCGGCGACTTCGAGCGCCGACGCTATCCGAAACGAAAAGTTTAAGGTGCTTTCGGCGATGCGCCCGCTCGACCCCGATCGACTCGACCACAACGCCGCGCGCGGTCAGTACGGTCCCGGCACGATTGAAGGGCAGCTCGTACCCGGCTATCGCGACGAGTCCGATGTCAATCCGGCATCGAATACCGAGACGTTCGCCGCGCTCAAACTGCACATCGATAACTGGCGCTGGTCGGGCGTGCCGTTCTATCTCCGCAGCGGCAAACGGCTTGCGCGAAAATCGACGGAGATCGCCGTCACGTTCGCGCCGATTCCGCATCGGCTCTTCGGTGAAGCGAGCGACTCAATCGACGCAAATGTTCTCGTCATGAAGATTCAGCCCGACGAAGGGCTTTCGCTTCGCTTCAACGCGAAGGTGCCCGGCCCGAAGAACCACATCCGCGCCGTTACGATGGATTTTAATTACGGCACCGGCTTCGGCGTCGCATCAGCACCCGCATACGAGCGCTTGATCGCCGACGCCGTGCGCGGAGACCAAACGCTCTTTACGCGTTGGGATGCCGTCGAACTGGCGTGGGAGATCGTTACGCCGGTGCTCGAACGTTGGAGCACGACTGCAGATCGCAGCTTCCCGAATTATCCCGCCGGATCCGAGGGGCCACAACAAGCCGAGATCCTTCCTCGCGATGACGGGAATAGCTGGCGTAGGATATAGCGGTGGAGCAGGCGAGCGCGATCGTCAACGTATCGGAGATCAGAGAGTCGCTCGACGAGGCACGCTGCGGCGGGGGAGTTGCGCGCACGACGATGATGAACCTCATCGTTTATACCAACGAACCGGAACGCGAAGAGTGGATTACCGAACGCGTCGAGGGAATCGCACGCAAGTATCCCACGCGCATTATTCTCCTCGACGGAACGACGCTTGGGAACGCGATGACGGCCTCGGTGCAACCACAGATCGGCGGCGGCTCGCAATCGGAGATCGTCCGCTTCGGCATCGAGGACTGCGCCCCGCAAACCGTCCGTTCTTTGCTCGACGCGTTGACGATCCCCGACGTCTCCGAAGTACTCTGGTGGAATGGATCGACGATCGGAGTCGAGCAACTTTTTGAAGAACTCGCGCGCTTCGCCGCTCCCGCAATCGTCGACTCTTCGGGGAGCTCGAACGATCTCGGGAACCTTCGCGAGTTGATCGATCTTGCCGACGCCATTGGGTCGCGTCCCCCTATCGACCTCGCCTACCTGCGCATTCGCCCGGTTCAGGAAGTACTTGCCGGTTTTTTTGACGACGTGACGCAGCGTAAAAACCTTCCCTCCGTCGAGCGCGTGCAAATCGACGCCGGATCGCTCGCTGAGGCATTCTACCTGCGCGCGTGGCTCGGCCGCGTTCTCGGACGAACCTTCGCAAGCGGCACATGTGCGTTGACGCGCGCGGGGCAGGTGCGCCGCGTCGCTCGCTGCGTCCTCGCAGGGCGCGACTGCTCGTTCGAATTTGTATTCGACGAACCAGCGCATTGCGCGCACGTATCGGCCGTTGTCGGAAAGCACACGCACAAAGCCTCGCTACCATTCGTACCACTCGATACGATGTCGCTCGTCGAAAAGGCGCTGCTTACCGGTCGAATCGACCCGTACTATCGCGAGCTTCTCGATATCGTTGCCACGCAATTATCGGGAGAGAGGGCATGACGAACGTCCATCGCGAGATACTATCGACGCCCGAGGCGCTCGCCGAACGGCTCGCCGATTTCGTCGTTGCGGGGCTCGGTGAGGCGCAGGCAAAGCGTGGAGAGGCTTCGCTCGTTCTCGCCGGCGGGACGACCCCGCGCGCAGCATATACGTTGCTCGCGAAGGCACCACGCCGTAACGCCATCGATTGGACTCGGATAACACTGCTCTTCGGCGACGAACGCTGCGTTGCACCAACCGACGCCGATTCCAATTATCGTATGGCGCGCGAGGCGCTCCTCGCGCACGTTCCGTTGCCTGCCTCGGCGATTCTCCGCATGCGCGGCGAGACACCGCCGATCGTCGCGGCGGCCGAATACGCGGCCCGCATTCGCGAACGCTTTGGGTCCTCTCCCCGCTTCGACATCGTGCTCCTCGGAATGGGGCCCGACGGCCACACGGCCTCACTCTTCCCCGGCAGCGACCCATTCGTCGACGACGATGCGCTCGTACGCGCAGTCTACTCCGAGAGCAAGCAACAATGGCGTCTTACGCTAACGCCGTCGGCGATCAACGCGGCGCACTCGATCGTCATCGCGCTCGCCGGAAGCGAGAAGGCCGCAACCTATGCCGCGGTCGCTCGCGGCGAAGGCAACCCGGTGCTCTATCCGGTCGAAGCGATCGTGCCGACCAACGGTCAGTTGACTTGGTTGGTCGAGCGCAGCAGCGTCGTCGACTGATCGATCTCCACCGGACGGTGCCGGTTCCATTGCTCTAATTCACGACCGTACAGGACGGCAACGCGCTCGGCGATGCTTCGTTGCATCGCCGTGCTCATTCTTCGGCGCACCGGTGTCGTCTCCATTACGGCAACGCCCCCGAACCCAGAGCGGCAAGCTTCACATGATTCTTCGCAAGAATCGTTCCGCTCGCTCGATCGATCTCGACGACGGCGATATTGAGATCGGTCTGCGCCTGCAACTCGGCACCACGCGCCTGCTCGAGTTGCACTTGCCGTTGCAAAACGAGGAAGGTGGTCGATGCGCCGTTCTTATACTTCCGGACCTCCGAATCATAGACGGCCTTCGCCGCAATCCGCGCCGCTCGCGTTGCCGCGAGGCGAGCGAGCGCCGAACGATAGGCCTGCAGCGCGTTGCGGTTCTCGATCACAATTTGATCGACGAGGCTCTTCGACTCCAAGGCGGCGATCCGCGCTCTTGCCTGAGCCGTCGCGAGCGCTGCGTGCGAACGTTGGTGTCCGAAGGTCGTCGAATAGGTGATTTGCGCGTTGAATACCGGGAAGCGCCCGCCCCAGAGATTGTGATACGACTGCGCCAGCGAGCCCGCGAGATATCCGGGAACCGGCGTGACCGGCCCCGAGCCCAGCGGATTGACGTTCGTGGGAATGCCGGCGAATCCGTTGCTTTGATACCCAAGCGTCAGATCGATCTTCGGCAGAATTCCGTTTTTCGCACCGGCTAATGCAATCGCCGCTTCTTCTTGTGTCGCCGCGCTCTGCGCGATCTCCGGACGCTTCCGTAACGCTCGTTGGACGAGAACATTGAGGCTCGCAACCTTCGGTAACGCGCGTGCCGGCGAGGTGGGAACGAGGTTCGCAAGCCAGATCGGATCGTTGCTCTCGCTGAGGATCTCTGTTTTTAACGCGTTTTGCAGCCCGGCGACCTGTTGTAAAGCGCTATCGAGAGTGG
>JAJXVC010000003.1 GCA_021782295.1 bacterium
GTAGATCTCTGCTTGGCGATAGAGCGGTAGGTGATCGCCGTACTTGCCGACGAGCACGTGGGCGAGCAGCCCCGGCCCGGCCATGCCGCGTTCGATCGGGCGCGTCGGTGCTGGCGCCTGCACGATCATATCGCAGCGGGTGCACGCGAGCTTTGGGCGCACGGTGCGAATCACTTTGAAACGCACCGGTTCGAGTTCGAGTATCTCCGAAACGTCGTCGCCGAGATGCGCGAGTGCACCGCCGCAATCGGGGCAGGCTTCGTCGCGCGGCATGATAGTATTCGTTTCGCGCGGGAGATGCGCGGGGAACACGCGCCGCGGTTTTGCTGCGTCAACAGCGGGCGTTGCTGTGCCCTGCACGGCCAGCTCGCACGAACGCTGCGCAGCGGCGCTCTCAAGTTGCTCGACCCACAACTCCAACTGCTCGATCTGCTGCTCGCGCTTTTCGCTACGGCGTCCGAATTGCAAGCGGCGCAGTTTGAGAATCTGCAGTTTCAGCGTTTCGATTTCCACCGAGTAGGAAAGCAGTTGCGCGTCCTTGGTGACGAGTTGCGCGTGCTGTTCGTGCAACAACGCTTTCAGTTCCGCGTGGCTCAACCCGTCGAGATTGGGGAGCGTCGCGTTCGCTGAATCCATGCATTGATTGTACGTGATGTACGTGCAAAGTTCAAGCAGGTTGCATCATCATTTTACAAACAAAAAACGCGCGCAGCGCGCTGCGCAATCACACCTCGATCAGCGGTGCAGCAGTACGCACCGGATGTCGCCAATCAATTCCCTCCAGCAACATCGAGAGTTGCGCCGCGCTTAGCGATACGCTGCCGCTGTGTGCTTGCGGCCAAATAAAACGGCCGCGCTCCAAACGCTTGGCCATCAAACAAAGACCCGTGCCATCCCACCAAAATACCTTGAGCAGATCGCCACGCCGTCCGCGAAACACGAAGAGGTGCCCGCAAAACGGACTGCGCACCAGCGCGTTCTGCACCAGCGCGCTTAAACCGGTGAAGCCTTTGCGCATATCTGTTACGCCAGCAGCAAGCCAAATACGCGTGCCGGTCGGAGCGCCCGTCGGCACCACGCTCATCGCTGCAACGCCGCTACCAGCGCGCAGAGCAACGCGGCGTCGAGCGCATCGCTCTCGATCCGCAGCGTCGCACCGGAGGCAAGCGTCAACTGCACGACACTCAAGGCGCTTGACGGCGCGCTGGAGGAGGGTTGCGGCGCACGCTCCGCAGCAGCGATCGTCACCGGGAGAAACGTCGCGCTCGACGCAATGGCACGAACGTGCTGCGGCTCCGCGTTGAGTTTGCCAGCACGATAAAGCACTTGCCATTGATAGAGACTCGTGCGGCTCACACCCTGCTCGTGCGCGATCATCAGAACCGATGCACCCGCATGCAACGTGAGCTCGACGATACGGCGCTTCTCAGCGAGCGGCACACGGCGGTGGGATCCCCGCCTATGCGGCGATTTCGATACTTCCATGGTGACCTCGCGATGGTACGAATGTTTTCTCTATCATCGCGAACACCAGGCTACGAAAGCAAGACGGCCTCTAAACTACGCTTACGTCAAAAGTGCCACGCCGTCGCCGTGCCGCAAACCCGCGTTCGCTCCGATGGGTTCCAACGGCGGTGAACGAGGTCTGGAGTATGGATTTTATGATCGACCGACTTGCCGATAAACGTTCGTACCGGCTTTTGAACCTCGTCGACATCTTCTCTCGCGAGTGCGTGGCCATGGAGGTGGCGCAATCCTTTCGGTCCGAAGACGCCGTACGAGTGTTGAAGAACGCGTGCCGGGAACACGGCCTGCCCAAAGCAATCCGTTGTGATAATGGAACAGAATTCGTCGCGATGTCTGTTGACCGGTGGGCGTATGGTAAGCGTCTGTTGAGGGCCGTCTTGACGACGAGCGGACGGTGTGCTGATCCGGCGTCGGCTCTATGCCGGAAGTACGGGCGTCTCGGCGTTGTCGCTGATCTGCATGGTTTCAGGCGCCTTCAGATTCCAGGGCAGTAATTCGTCGATCCGATTGATCGGATGATCGGCGATGCGCGCGAGCACCTCGCGTAGAAACGCTTCGAGATTGAGGCCGTTGAGTTTGGCGCTGCCGAGCAGGCTGTAGAGCGCTGCAGCGCGTTCGCCGCCGGCGTCGCTACCGGCGAACAGGAAGTTCTTGCGTCCCAGCGCGACGCAGCGCAACGCGCGTTCGGCGGCGTTGTTATCGATCTCGATGCGGCCGTCCTCGCAATAGCGGCAGAGCGCCTCCCAGCGATGCAGGGCATAGAAGATGGCTTTGGCAAGCGCGGATTTGCGCGAGAGCGGTACGAGCGTTTGCTGCAGCCAAACGTGCAACGCAGCGAGCAGCGGGCGGCTGCGTTCCCGGCGCACCGCGCGGCGTTGGTCTGGAGGTTGCTCGCGAATCGCTTTTTCGATAGCGTAGAGCGCGCCGATCCGATCGAGCATCTCTGCGGCGATGGCCGATGCGTTGGCCGCGTGCAGATCGAAGAACTTGCGCCGTACGTGCGCCCAGCACGCCGCTTCGCGCACCTGCCCGCCCTCGTAGAGCTTGGCAAAGCCTGCATAGCCGTCGGCGTGCAAGACGCCGGTGAAATCTTTGAGGTGCGTCTGCGGGTTTTCGCCCTTGCGATCGGGCGAGTAGGCAAACCAGACTGCCGGAGCCGCTTCACCGGCACACGGGCGCTCGTCGCGCACGTAGGTCCACAGGCGCCCGGTTTTGGTTTTTCCGCGCCCGGGCGCGAGCACCGGAAGCGGCGTATCGTCGCCGTGCACGACGTCGGCGGCGAAGACGTGTGTGCGTAGCGCATCGGTGAGCGGCGCGAGCAAGGCCGCGGTATTCCCCACCCACTGCGCGAGCAGCGTGCGGTCGAGTTCCACCCCTTCGCGTGCGTAGATCTCCGCTTGCCGATAGAGCGGCAGGTGATCGGCGTACTTGCCGACGAGCACGTGGGCGAGCAGCCCCGGCCCGGCCATGCCGCGTTCGATCGGGCGCGTCGGTGCCGACGCCTGCACGATCGTATCGCAGTGGGTGCAGGCGAGCTTCGGGCGCACGGTGCGAAGCACTTTGAAACGCATCGGTTCGAGTTCGAGTATCTCGGCAACGTCCTCGCCGAGATGCGCGAGCGCACCGCCGCAATCGGGGCAGGCTTCGTCGCACGGCATGATGGTATTCGTTTCGCGCGGCAGATGCGCGGGGAACGCGCGCCGCGGTTTTTTGGCGCGCTCCGCAGCGGGTGCTGACTGCGCGCGTTCGGTCGGCGCGCTCGTGCGCTGCGCGTCGGTCGTCTCGAGTTCTTCAACCCAGAGCTCCAACTGCTCGATTTCTTGCTCGCGCTTTTCGCTCCGGCGTCCGAATTGCAAGCGACGCAGCTTGAGAATCTGTAGCTTGAGGCTTTCGATGAGCAGCGCGCTGGATATTATCTGCGCATCTCTGGCGACGATCTGCTCGTCCTTGATGGCGATCTGCTCATCCTTGGTGGCGATCCGTGCGTGCTGTTCGTGTAGCAACGATTTCAATTCAGCGATGCTCAACCCGTCGAGATCGGGGAGCGTTCCGTTCGCTGAATCCATGCAGCTATCGTACCGAATAAACGCACCGTGTCAAGCACATTGCGTCATCATCGCAAGAAACAAATCAAGAAACGCAACGCGCGCATCGCGCTGCAATATCACACCTCGATCGATGGTGCAGCGGTGCGCACCGGATGGCGCCAATCGATTCCTTCGAGCAACATCGAGAGTTGCGCTGCGCTCAGCGAGACGCTCCCGCTCTGCGCCTGCGGCCAAATGAAACGCCCGCGCTCCAGACGCTTGGCCATCAAGCACAACCCCGTGCCATCCCACCACAATACCTTGAGCAGATCGCCGCGCCGTCCGCGAAAGAGAAACAGATGCCCGCAGAACGGACTGCGCGCCAGCGCGTTCTGCACCAGCGCGCTTAAACCGGTGAAGCCTTTGCGCATATCCGTCACGCCGGCAGCAAGCCAAATACGCGTGCCGGTCGGCACACTCGTCGGCACCACGCTCATCGCTGCAACGCCGCTACCAGCGCGCAGAGCAACCCGGCGTCGAGCGCATCGCTCTCGATCCGTAGCGTCGCACCGGAAGTGAACGTCAGGTGCACGACACTCAAGGCGCCGGGATGCGAACCAGATGACGGTTGCGGCGCACGCCCAGTAGCAGCGATCGTCACCGGAAGAAACGTCGCGCTCGACGCGACGGAACGAGCGCGCGACCGCGGCTCCGTGGTGAGCTTGCCGGCACGATAGAGCGCTTGCCATTGATAGAGACTATTGCGGCTCACACCCTGCTCGCGCGCGATCGCCAGAACCGATGCACCAGCGCGCAACGTGAGCTCGACTAGGCGACGCTTTTCAGCGAGCGATAGGCGGCGTGCTGCGCGCCGATGCGGCGCTGCCGATACTTCCATGAATGCCTCGCGATGGAACGAGTGTTTCCCTTATCATCGCGGACGGCAGACTACGGAAGCAAGACGGCCTGGAACAGACGGTTACCGCATATCCGTCACGCCGGCAGCAAGCCAAATACGCGTGCCGGTCGGCACACTCGTCGGCACCACGCTCATCGCTGCAACGCCGCTACCAGCGCGCAGAGCAACCCGGCGTCGAGCGCATCGCTCTCGATCCGTAGCGTCGCACCGGAAGTGAACGTCAGGTGCACGACACTCAAGGCGCCGGGATGCGAACCAGATGACGGTTGCGGCGCACGCCCAGTAGCAGCGATCGTCACCGGAAGAAACGTCGCGCTCGACGCGACGGAACGAGCGCGCGACCGCGGCTCCGTGGTGAGCTTGCCGGCACGATAGAGCGCTTGCCATTGATAGAGACTATTGCGGCTCACACCCTGCTCGCGCGCGATCGCCAGAACCGATGCACCAGCGCGCAACGTGAGCTCGACTAGGCGACGCTTTTCAGCGAGCGATAGGCGGCGTGCTGCGCGCCGATGCGGCGCTGCCGATACTTCCATGAATGCCTCGCGATGGAACGAGTGTTTCCCTTATCATCGCGGACGGCAGACTACGGAAGCAAGACGGCCTGGAACAGACGGTTACGGCGTATGCGAACCAGGTGCAACTCGATTTCTCGCGACCGGGTACGCCGACCGACAATGCGTTTATCGAATCGTTTAACGGCGGCGCCCGGCGCGAGCTCCTCAACCCCGCGTCCTTCGAAACCCTCGACGAAGCCCGCTGGGCTGTGCGAATTTGGCGGATCAAGTATAATGAATTCCGACCGCACTCAATGTTGGCTGACAAAACGCCAAACGAGTATGCGCGATCGGTAGAATCGAACCCAACGCGCCGATTTTCCACAGTTCGGGCCGTCCCACGAATCCGATCGCGGCCAGCACCTCGGGGACCACAACTCATTGGACGCGGATTTACGGGGGCCAGGCCACATTAGACGTTTGTTTTCGCAGCATGCACCGATTACGGACAGCATAGCGATCGACATAATTAGCTAATCCAATTGCTAGGTCCACGCACCTTCTTCCGGGTTAAACATCCGTATCGCGCGAGCCGGATTGCCCGCAATCAAAGTATAATTACCGAAGCGGCCGCTCACGACAGCATTGGGTGCGACGTAGCACCCTCGGCCGAGCGTCGTCCCGGGTAATATCACCGACCCGATTCCTAGAAAGCATCCGTCGCCGATCTCTACCGCTGCTTCACCACTCATTGGCTGCCTGCTAACGGGAACTCCGACGTTTTCATACCCGTGGTACGAATCCCCTATGAAAACACGCGCTGATCCAATAACATCGTCACCAATGCGGATCGTATTTGTGCACGACACTACCAGATCAGCGCCGAATCCACATCGATCGCCAAACACGCATACCGGCCAATGTTGCTTACCCATAAATCTATCTGACGCTATTAACGTAAGTCCGCTGCCAAAAAAGCACTCTTTTCCGACGCTGACGTGTTTCGCTCCGAATATTCGAATCGAGAACGGCTTAATGAACGATCCGCTCCCAAACTTTTTAAACCGATACCATATTTTCTGGAAACGCGAAATGACCATGATGAATATTTTCATTGTGTGTTCTTAACACCGAACAAGCCAAAGGCTAACGAAGGAACACGGTACGTTAAAAGCTGGCTAAGCGCAGCCACGGCAAACCAAAACCGTCGCGGTCTCCATCGAATGCTATCGAGCAAATCTTCCGTCATGGCTTCGGCGTGTGCGTCTCGACGAAGAAATTTTAGCCCAGCTAGGCCTACGCAACGGAACCCGAGACCTTGCAGTTTCTCAAGCGGCCAGCCAGATAAGTGGCATTGTAGGCGATTCCCGTCGACGGCGCCTTGCGGAACAAATCCGTTGGGTGATGTCACAATGACCTTTTTTTTCGCCCACCGCTGCGCTTTGCTGAGCACATCGAGTGCCTGCGCCTCTTCCATATGTTCAATAACTTCAATAAGAACTACAGCATCGAAGGAACGATCCGGGAGAGCCAGCTCTTCAATTCGACAGTTAAGAAATTCCGTGTGTGTCTTTCTTGCGCGCGCTTGCTCAAAGTAGGGCTTGAACGGTTCCACACCAACACTAAGCTGTATTGAACGGCACGAAGCTATCGGCGAGTTGGGCCCACACCCAAGGTCAAGGACAGTATTGCAATCGCGTAGCTCCGATTGCAATACATATGGTAGCGTTCGAAACAGGCGCGAAAGTGTCCGTGTGTGGTAGAGAAATTCAAAAATATTTATTTTAGAGCCTTTCTCGGTGGGTAAGTTGGAGCTCTCCCGGCGGATTGCAATAATAACGGCTACAATCGCGAGCCAATATCCAACGTCGCCTAGGACGTACGCAAGTTTAGTCGGCTGCAAAATTAGCGAGAAAACCACAAACAAGAACCCTGGTAGAAAAATCATTATGACGCATATCCCTCTTTATTGACATAAATGGCGATGAGGACAAATATCGCTATGAGGGTAAGGCCAGCGATAAGGGCACCAACGCGGAGCCACGTTTGCCCCAGGTAGTAGATCGTCACGCGTTCTGGTGGACCCGGCGGGATAGCCCACCCATTCGCATAGCCATTCAGCACAAAATGCCGCGCATCTTTAACGCCCCATAAGCGCCATGCTTTGTTATACGATTCCAGTAGGCCTATAGCCATAGGAGCGTGACGGGCAGGAACATCGACAGTCCACTCGTACATCGATCGCGATACCACGTGGAGGCGTTCAACTAGCTGATTATCAACGACCGGTCGTTGAATAATTAGACAAGCTTTGTCTCCCGCTCGAGAGAAAGTAATTTTGTGTCTGCCACGCCCGAGCGAAACCTTAGTTGTGTCCGTGCGCATCATTCCCCCATAATCGTCAGCATGTAATCGCAACAATAACGGAGCGTGGTCCAAAACAACGTGAACAGGCAAAACTGACGCTGAAACGTGAACGAATCGTGCGGTTGGGAAAAGAGGCTCTGGCGTGAGCAAATGGATAAATAACTTCCCTGCTGCTTTACGAAAGCCAGGCGTGACATCAAGCGTAACCGTTTGGTATTGGCGGTGGTAGGTAAACCAGGAGCTCGGAACGACGTACAAGGTTCCTCTACCGAACCCAGGAAGTTTCGCTGGCCACACAATATACAGATCCGGGCCTTTACGGTACCAAAATGGATTGGATCCTCCTGCGATTACGTACTTTTTATTTAGGACAACACGCTTCCCAATTTGTAGCGCGGCACGACCCTCGCTTCCATTAAGATCCCTTTCGGCCTCAACGCTGATAGGCGCTCTGGAAACCTCGTAGCCCTGCGGCGCTGCGGTCTTCAAGTCCCAATGCCAATGTTGAATTGCGTACGACTTACCTACGACCTTGTCACCACGTGTCATAATGAAACGCGGGTGGCCAAGCCCAAAACGAAGTTGTAGAAAGCGCGATGTCGAGCGTGCGATTCTATATACGCCTTCTCTTCTTGCAACTGGCCGTAACTCAACGTGCGCGCCAGGGAGCAACCACTGCTGGTTCGAATAAACGGCTCCTCCAAGAACATTGTAAGGTGGAATGACGCCACTCCCGACGGCGCTAAGCTGAACCGCGACACCCGCCATATTACAATTTCGCGCATTGATAATCGATTGAAGGCCCGATAGCTGAAGGCGTAAGGAGACCCGTCGCTCTCCGCTGCGGTACTGGGCAGGGATTATATACGACCGTAGGTCGCCCCCGCACCGAATAATCGCATTCGCCCGCGGATCAACCGATGGCTGAACGCCAAGGGCCTTCAGGTAGACTACGACTGACCGAGCCTTTCCCACCGGTAAGGAGGGTACCGACGTTCCAAAAATAGGTGAAGTGGCACCCTCACTTTGGAGGGTCCGTGGAAGGGCCGCCCGGAACGCTGCGCGATGCAAATCTATCCAAGCTGAGTCAACCGCTCCGGTGGGCAAGCCCGATCCGGGCCCCCAAATATTTATTGCAGGCGAAAACGATACATTGACGGCGCCTCCGTCAACCGGCAGTGAAACGTCGACAGGGCGGCGTGTAAAGCCGAGGGCCAGCGCCAGCGCGTCCGTGGGCTGACGCAGTTCACTCCGAAGCCGCCTCCTAACTGTTCGCGCTCCCGAAGTTATGGAAACCACCCGAGATCGATTGACGGCGCTGACGTCGGCATGAAAGTCGACCGATGCCCCCGACGGAATGGAAACAATAAAGTGCAACGGACTGGTCGAGGGGACAATCGACGTGAAGGGACCGACGCGGGGTTGGGCTCGCTGAATGAACCAGTAGGGAGGAACCTCCACTAAAATCGGCTTATCGGTCGTGTCCGCCGATATAAAGGGAAGACTGTTATCAGTATTGCCAGCGCGAGGAGTGAGCATCGTGACTGGAAGGCGGCGACCGTCGTTTGGAATCTGCTGAACGATCGCATAAACATCCAAGTGTCGTCGTTTTTCAAGATTAAACGCCTTTGTTAACGATTCTCCCCCTCGCGGAGTCCGTATACCGATGACTGGCGCGTCGCCGTAAGAATAATCGGCATTGGGCGGCATAGATGCTCGGCGAATAATCGCCATCGCACGCACGCCCGCAGCCGGAGTCAGCCAGCTCAGCAGATGACTTCCGCGCTGTAGAAACACGGTAGCATAGCGAATCCACCGCGCGCCGGCGAATTCTGCTGCGTCAATGTCAGTAAACTGTATCAAGTCCTTTTTAATATCGAATCCGTCTATCCGAAAGCGCAATGATGAGATATCGGAGTCACCACTGCGCTTCAAGACTACGGAGTAGTCACCGGCGTGTTTGACAAAGAAGCGGTAAGTAGGCGTGAACCGTTCCACTATCTGCTTACCTGCAGAGGCGTCAATTTGTGCATCTGACCGAGACTCAAATTCGTAATACGGCTTTCCACCCTTTTCCTTAAAGGGCGAGGTGCCAGTAAGAACGACGGCGGGAGCAATAGCAGGCACCTCTACGTCGGCGAGATCAGATGCGGACCCATCCGCGATCCGAAGATCGGGGGTCAAAAACACATGGGGCGGGGCGTGCTCCCGGTATACGTCAACGAAGTCCTGGCTCAATATGCGTCGCCACATCGCGGAATGGGAATCCAAGGTATGTGCAGTGTCGAAGGCTAGCATCGCATCACCCCGGAAGGGTTCAAAGTTGGCGAGAACATCGTATCGGATAACTACGTTTGAAACGTCCAGAGCGGCTGGCAGGCCAGTTGTTAATACCCCTGGGAAGCCTCGCGTTAACGAACGTTCCACGCTTGCACCATCGGGCGTCACTACCTGCGGTAGGTAGGTAATGGAACCTGCCATATGGCGCAGAAAAAGCTGCGATATATCTCCACCCTGACCCGGAGATTGATAAGGAGTCCATTTATAGAGCGGGGAAAACGCCAAGGGAACGAACAAAGCCCGTGTTTGCCGCTGACGACTTGGCATACCCCTCTGGATCACCTTGAGTGCATTCCTGTAGCCTGGCGAAGGAACATAGGTTGTGATGCTCCGACCGGGCCCAAGTTGACTCAAATAACGCGTCGATAGATCACCAGTGAGGAACGGGGCCCGTGAGGCGAGAGCGATTATAGTCGCTCCTACGATAACATTCCTCCCCACGGTGTCTCGCGCAATAGCAGCGACACCAGTTGCTATTACCATTGCGCCGGCTATCGTAGGAATGATCATAAGATGCTGCGGCGACCGAAACAGCGTCGCCATTAACGGTATCTCTTTATACGCCCATATCATAACGGGTCCTAGCGGACCAACGGCAACCGCCGCGGCGGCCGTTCCAACAAAGAACAGCGCGTAGAATGTAAACATCGATCGCGTGAGTCGTGCCTTGTGAATAGCATAAAATGCTGCGAACATTAAAAAGACGGTTCCGAAATCGGCCAGCCAGACCCAAATTGGTCTAGCGTTGTCGTAAAAAGAAAAAAAGTAACCGCTCAGAGTGAACAACTGCCAGGGGGTGGCGACCGCACCCGCAAGCGTGGGCACTGCGGTAGACCATCCAGGGCTCTCTAGTAGCGTTCTCGCATTGTAAATAAAGGGCAGGATCCAATACAAGTTCAATAACATCGCAGATGCGGCGAAGGCGACGTAGGCGCGGATGCGAGGTCTGCTGAGAAAGGCGAGCGTAACCACGAACATCAGGGTGAAGTCGGTTAGAGAAAGAGCAACTAGCGGTGTCCAGAGTGCCGCCGTAAAAAGCGCACTATTCGAGCCTTTCGACCGGTATCTGAGTAGCGACGCGAGCGTCATTGCTAAGGCACTATGGGCAAACACCTGCGTAATGGCTCCGCCTTGGAGTTCGTTGAAGTACAGCGGGGAAAAGCCGAAAACGAGGCCGCCGATCCAGGCTCCGATCCGCGACCGTAAGCCGAGGCTCTCCTGAATACGCAATGCCAGCGTGAGGCCTGCCAACGCACCAAAAACAGGCACTAATAGAACGATCAAGTGTGAAAATAAACCAGGCATATGAGCGAACACTTCTTCGAGGTACCAAAATGGCGTATTCCCAACCCCAACGTTGGGCGTCCCAAGTTCAACGCTCCACCATGCACTGGTTGCCGCTTTCGCGAGCTCGAATGTACCGTCTGCATTGAAGTTTACCGACCAATCCCAGTTGTGGCCAATAATGCCACCTTGCAGCCACAGCACGATCGTCGATGCAATCCCGACGAGAAGAAATCCAAGAGTAGACGCAATCCAGAAGCGCGACCCATTCACAATCTCTGTTTGTTTTTTGACCGCTTCAGAACTTGCCGCTTCTTTATTTACCACGTCATTCACTGGCTCCCATATCCGCAAATGACACCTGCCGGTTCCTTGGGCGACAGACAAGCGGCGTAAAGCGATCAGTGAACCGACGCAACATTTTGGGCGGCATGACGAGGCATCCAATCGAAAACAACCAGAAACGCCACGCAAGCAAATTTAGCGGGCGATATTTAACGTGCAACCAAACTTCACGAAAGAAGATCCGCAGTGATGATCGGCAACGAATCTGCACAAGTCCTTGTACGTTTCGGGCAACGAAATCGACTCCAAGCTGGCGCTCGCGTTTCCAACGATTGCCCGCGAGGACACGCTCGAAAAGATCGACCCAACTCCAAAGCGGGGAAATTTCGTATATAGCAGACTCTGTACGGCTTTGACTATGGTTTTTACGAGCAGCCAAAAGGTAATCTTTCAGAAATACGCCTTGGTGCTGCAAAAATGACGCAAGTACCGGCTCCACGTGGGCCGTAAAACAGTAGGGCGTAACTTGCCCGCACAAAAGTTCGCGCTTTATTGAAAGCGAACTTAGCTGTGCAACCGCGGAATAAATCATCTTCCACGTGTGAAGACCATCGTCGGGCGACATGACCACGTCCCGCTCTTTATCGAACACGGGCGTGTAACGAATCGGCACACCCGGATCCGTGTCCCACATATAATATGGACGAATTACCACCGCGATAGTCGGCGAAATATCGAACGCCGCCTTTGTTCGATCTAAGCATATTGGTGACAAAATATCGTCGTTTCCGAGAAGAAATAGACACGTCCCGGTTGCGTACTCAAATGCTCTTTTTAAATTTGCCGCGTATCCAACATTCTTCGCGTGCGGGATGAGACGTACCCTCGCGTCTCCAAATGATTCAACCACCGCACATGTGTCGTCGGTACTGGCGTCGTCAACAACGAGGCATTCCCAGTCTTTGAACGTTTGCGCCCGCAGACTCTCGAGCGTTTCGGTGATGATGTTCGCGGCGTTGTATGAAGGAATTAATATTGAAAAAAACGGCATTCGATCTACCTCTTTAGGTTTAGAGTGGAACTGCGCTTGGTAACCAAGGCAATGCTATACCCCAGTGGTCACCGCGCGTCTCCTTCTTAGGTGGTGCGCCAAGCGAATTGCCAACGCAACTGCTGGGAACGTGGAATTTGCTTGGCCCGACGTTGGGAAAACTGCCGAAGATGCGACGTGGAGGTTTGAGACACCATGCACCTTAAGATCTTCGTCCACTACGCTCGTCCTTGGATCCCTGCCCATTCTAGCCGTTCCTGTCTGGTGGTATCCATCGACAGCCTGCATTAGTATTCGGTCAACCAACTCTTCATTTGGGTAGCGATAGACTAGTCGAGCAATTCCGCTTTGTCGCAGTCCAAAATCAAGCACACTATGCGCGGCAAGGACACGCCGGGCTTCTCCTTCTGCGTACCTGAGCGTAACGGTCGCTCGCGCAAGGCCGAAGCGATCATATTCGTTTGCTAACAGAACACGATTTTGAAGATCAGGTTCCTGTTCCGAGTGATAGACCAGTGCATACCGGCCGGTCGAATTCCAAAGCAACGGGGCTGGTTTTCGCGGCTTCAAGAGAAACCGATCACGTATAAGCGCCACGACGTCCTGTATCCCCCTCGACCCACCCGCTACGATATTCCGTATATGACGCCCATAGCGAGTCGGCTCCGAACCGACGTGGTACAAACGGGTGCCTTCAGCGAGAAGCCGCCGCCCAATTGGCGGGAAGGCCAGAGCCAAGAAAATCGCGGAGAGCGCGGCATTGTGATGACTCGGATCGTAGAAAGGCGGATTATCCGTCCAGAACGCGGTGTTTAGTAGACTGTGGTTACGTTGAGCTAACTCGGTTAACGTAAATCGTCGCCGAACATAGGCGCCCGTTCGGTCCTTAACATAATCAAATTCAGCTGCTGTTGCAGGCTCGTTGAATTCGATATCTGCGATCTTTCCCGATATGTGACCCATGTAGTACCGCCCAAGGGGTCCACCAACGCCGCCAAATAGACTGGGCATGTTCCGCTGAACCGACAACAACAAGCGAGCGGTCTCAACTCCTCCGACGGCAATCACTACTTCGCGTGCCGAGGCAACTTCCATGCGATTTGCGCTTCTCACTTGTACTGAAGCGACGGTTGCGCCAGCCTCATCAAACCGCAAATCCGTGACGGTGCTGTTTAGGCACACGGTTATTTTCTTCGACTCTTTAATTCGCGTCTGATGCACGATGGCGAGACGTGGTTCAGTTGCCCATCGCTCCTGCGAGCCAATGTACACTTCAGAGAAGTTTTCCGGTAGACGGGAGGGATGGCGTTCAAATACGTCGCTTCCACAAAGCAGATGTTGCGATGCTCCTGAATACCACGGCTTCAGCGCGTCGTGGCTAATGGGCCAGCCGGAATGAGGCACATGCGGACGCCACTCAAAGTCGATGTCGTCCAAAGGCACGCAGCGTCCGCCCCACATCCATGACGTTCCGCCGAATGCTCGGCAGACCGCCACCTCCATCGGTACATGGGAGGACCCGTCCTGAATTATAGCTCTAGAAACGTCCTCCATGCCCCGTGATACATCAAGTGCTCCTGACTCAAGCACCAAAACATCAAGCCCCAGGCGCGCACACTCTTCTGCGACCGCCATGCCGACGGGACCGCAACCTACAACGCAAACATCCCATGCAGTATCACGGCTCGGCACCCTTTGCACAATCATTGGCTAGTCAGGCGAACTTACTTCGGGGGAACTGCTAATCTCACGCCGCATCCAGGCAATTTCGCTGTCGCTAAATCGCGACTCCGTAACCGCCTTAACGTTAGAATGAATATGACGAACCTTCATCATTGCTGGGATGACTACGTGAATTCCAGGTGAGCTAAGTATGACGTTTAGTACTGCGTCCGCCAAGACCTCGTCGTCCACTACCGCAAGTTTCGCACGAAGGGTAGAAGACATCTCGGCCATCGTAGTGAGCCGCTGGAAAATCTTGCGCGTCTCATGGACCCCCTCCACGCCTCCGAATGGATGGTTGGCAACTGAAACAAACGCGCTGTCACCCTCGGTCAGGATCCCTGGGGTGGAAAGGTCAAAGACGTTACAGGGGAACTGCAGCGCTTTTATCGATTGGGTTTTCCTTTGTAAAACGCGCCCGATGACAGAGCGCTCGGCAGAAACCCCCGCGACCCTCACCTTGCCCGAAGCGACTAGTCTATCAATTGCCTCAAACAGTTCATCATTTTCTAGAGCATCTATGGTGGCGTCGTGAAGGAAAAGAACATCTATGTAGTCGGTTCGAAGCGCCCGCAAGCTGTCACAAACGCTTTGGTGTAAGGACTCGATGGAAAAATGCCCGTGCGAAACTTGGCTCGATGCCATTTGAAGTAGCAGGGATCGGGAAGCGGGCAAAATGCCTAGTGCCGCCCGTGCAAGAGGTTTTGAAAGCTTCTTCCAAAGCACCTGCGCCGATGGCATAATTCCGAACTTAGTCGAAACCACGGCTTTATCACGGCGCGTGCGAAGGAACTCCCCAAGCAAAGCCTCGGATTCCCCATAACCGTAACAGCGCGCGGTATCGAAGAAAGTAACGCCCGAATCCCACGCTGTGCCGAGCGCACGTAGCGAGTCACGCCTACCAATCCTGCCCATAACGGCGGAACAGCCAAGGCCTAGTGCGGAGGTTGTAATACCCGTTCCCCCGAGTTCTACAGTGCGCATATGTGCCCGCTAGGCTTTCGGGTGCAGCGAATTTTCGCCACTCCCGCCCTCAGCCTGCAAACGCCTTCTTAGACGATCGGCCGAGGCCTCGCCTTTCGCAACGAACGAAACGGCCTGACCTGCATACATGAACGGCACGATGAACGAGAAATAGACATGAAGAAATGCGGCCCTGTCTCCCGTCTTTATGAAACACTTAAAACTGTCGACCAGAGGTATGGCTAACGTCAACATTTTTATGCCAGCGACCGCAATTGAAAAGTTAGAACGCGCCCAAGTGTAGCTTCGTTGTGATTTCACGTGAAGAAACTGATTCATGTTACGCCTAAGCTTCGCCAAAAAATCGGAAACGGTGTCGCTGTGGCGATGGATAATGCTGGACTTAAGCATCACGAACTGATTCGCTCCCTGGCGCGTGAGTTGCAAGTTCGTGTCAATGTGAAAGTAGAGCGGCCACCACAATGTGCGCTCGACAGTTGATTTTCGCGTTATGAACCCTTGAGCTCCAACTGGCGGAAAATTATGCTCGGAAAGCTCGACCAACCAACAATTCACGGTCTCGGCGACCACGGTTCCTGCAAGCCGCCAACCGGCCTCCGTCACCATAAGACGATCGCGCCTTCTCAAATAAAAAGCGACGGGATCGTTAGCGCCAAACATTCCGACGTATCGATTTGCTGCTGACTCATGGCGTTCGTATTCAAAGCGCGCGGGTTGGGCACCGACCGCGTCCGGGAAAGAGATAAAACACGACAACGCGGATCGCAGCCAATCCCTACTTGGGAGCACGTGGTCGTCATCGATAAACATAATGATATCATTTGAGGCCGCCTTAATTCCAATTGCTTTACCGCGTTCAGGATCCTTAGCCCCATTTCGCACGACGCGCGCTCCGAAAGCGCGAGCTACCGTCACCGTTCCGTCGGAAGAGTCATCATCGACGACAACGATCTCAACCAAAGATTGATCGACGTCTTGCTCGCGCAGACTTCGGAGTGCAACGGGTAAGCGTTTTTCGCCGTTAAAGGTCGGCAAAATAACAGAAATTGCGGGAAGCCTCTTAGCGCACGCGTCAGTCACTTTCATGCGCGACCTCAGAAGCGTCCCTTACTTGGCCGGCGTTGAAGTCGGTTAAATGCCCCCAAACATACTGGATACCCCGACCGATGAATTTCAGGTCGTCGAAGCTACGGATCGCCGTTAGTTTATTCCATACAAACTGCGGACTAATAAATGAACGATAGAGATCCTGCGTGAGCGCGAGCGTATCTTCCGGCGTTAGTGGGCTCTTAAGAATAGGTCGCCGCATGTCGTATTCATCCCAGTCTTTCGTAAGCAACCAGTCGTTATGCTCGGCTTCCTTAAAGAGCGGGGTGCCGGCATAGGGCATCACAACGGTTGCCTGCAACGTGTCGACACAACCCGTTCTGAAAACCATTTTGCAGAAGTCTATCGTATTCTGGGCGTCTTGTTTTGACTCCCATGGGTAGCCAATCATCGTCGTAATATGCGGCGCAAGGCCGGCGTCTTTCGACCACCGTAATTCCTGGGCAATAGTTTCGGTTTTCATGTTTTTCGCAAGTCGGCGAAGCGTCTCTTGATTCGCAGACTCCAGGCCATATAAGATGAAACGGAAGCCGGCGCGCCCCATGAGATCGTAGTCTTCCTTCGAGAGGTAGTTGAATCGCATGTTGCACCCGAAACGGACCTTCTTATTAAGCCCTCTCCTAATCAGGCCCTCGCAAAATTCATGTAGCCACTCGCCGATCGGGAGAGTTCCGGTATCGTCGAAAATTTCGCGAATCCCAAAATCTTTGACGAGCATCTCGACTTCATCGAGCATGCGCTCCGGGGTACGCGTCCTGAACTTTTGTCCCGGGAAAAGGACCGTCCAGGAGCAAAACGTACAGTGGCCCCACCAACAGTCGCGCCCGGCCATCGTGTAGGTACCCGGAAGGTGCTTGAAGTTGCCGTTGCGATACGCGTACAACTCCCACTTGGTTAACGTGCGGTCAATCGTGGGCAGGCTGTTAAGATCGTTGAGAAGCTCGTACAGCCCCGTCGATTTTACAACACCGTCTTCTCGGTAATAGGTGCCGGGGCCCATCGGCTTGCCGCCATCGAGATAACCGACGAGATCCCTGAGCGAAAAATCAAAGTCGCCTCCGGTTAATACGAAGTCTGCCTCGGAACACTCTAGTGATTCAGCGGGAAAGCCCGTGACGTGATCGCCCATCAGAACGACCAGCGTTCGCGGGCTGAGCGCTTTCATGCGCTCGATGAGCCGCCAATGGCGTTTGATAGTGGGGGTCTTCGACTCCATCGCAATGAGGTCGAGGCCGGCCTGTTCGTACCAAGCGAGCCATTCCTCTTCACTTTTCTGCTCGGCGATGGCGTCGTCCCAAACCACGTCGTGACCCAGCGACTTTAAAAGCGTCGCCGCCGATGCGGGCACCATTGGATAAATGAAAGTCGGGTTATTAAACCATTGAAACTGCCGGTTTTGCGATAACAGGGCAACCCCTTTGTCGCTCTGAAGCGGCGGATAGGATATGGCGATCTTCATAATCTAGACCAACTTCCTTATCAAGATGAAACCGTTGGTGCGCGGTGCGGCCAGAGGATTTCCTTCTGGGTTAGAGGGGTGAGTCCTAGTCGGTGCCATCCGTTCGGACCGGTCCCTAATGTTCGAGTTTCGGCCGAATGAGTCCAACTATAAATCCAATTCCATAGGTTAGGTGCGTCAAATAAATACCTGCCGCTACCAGTAGTGGGTTCGCTCGATGAGAGCGCACCGAGGTAACGCTCGCCAACGCGATGGCGCAAGCGTAAACAAGGACAAGAAATGGGGCGAGGCTGCGCATTGCCACCGTGCTTGGCCAAAGCACGAGTAGAGCGAGATTACATAAGACGAAGAGGCTCGGGACGAAATAGGCCGGCTTCCTCGACGTTTCCGGATAGCGTTTCGAGAAGAACCCGCGATGCACGGCATAATTCCAGACCTGTCGAAAGTGCCCCCAGAAGAGCTTACGCCGATGGTGAAAGACCTGCACGAGCGGGTCGTACACGATTTCGCCGCGCCCGTCGTCGGTGATGAGAAGGCAAAGCTTAGTGTCTTCACCCGGCCAGTATTGGATGCAAGCCGGGACGTGACGCAAAAAAAGCTCTCGACGCACAAACAAATTGCAAGACGGCACGTCCTTCACGAAGCGCTTGGGCTGCGGAAGGTAACGATACGTATAGCCCCCCGCCACAATCGGGGAAGCATAAACCGCGCCGCTCGCCTGTTGTGATGGCGAATCACTTGGAGGTGTTATACCCGGGCCGCCCACGGCAACAATTTTCTCTTTTTTGAAGTGTTCGATCGCGCTTTCAATCCATCGCGGCTCTGGGTATGCATCATCGTCGATAAGCGCGACGACATCGGCCTTCGACTCGCGTGCAGCGATCATGCGCTTTACATTCGGCGGCACCGCCCCTGAAGCGAGGAAGTGAATCCTTAGCCTATCGCACGGCACCTCTTCGGGCTCATCAGTAATAACGTACACGTCGAAATCCCGGAAGGTCTGCCGCCGCAAGCCGTCGAGGCATTCGGCAAGATATTCATTCGTTCGCTTCAGTGGAATTATTACACTCACGACAACGCGATGATTTTTCACAGGAGCACTCACCGAGGCGACCCAACACCCTCGCGATACGACGCGAGAGTACGTCGCAGTCCCTCACGAAGCGGGACGTGCGGCTTCCATCCTAACAACTTCATTGCGCGACCGATATCCGGGCGCCGACGCGTTGGATCGTCGACCGGGAGATCTCGCGACACTACTGACAGGGAGACACCAGAAATCTCGCACAGAACCGATGCCAATTCCCGAACCGTGTACTCTTCGGGGTTTCCGAGGTTTATCACTAGTTCTCGCGCCCTCTCGGCTTTCATGCACAAAATAATACCGTCTACGAGATCGTCAACGTAACAAAACGACCGCGTTTGCGAACCGTCCCCATAGAGAGTTATCGGCACACCGGTTGCAATTTGCTCGACGAAATTGGGAATAACGCGCCCGTCGTTTCGCCGCATGCGCGGACCATACGTATTGAAAATTCGTATAATTCGCACATCGACGTTTTGCGTGCGAGCGTACGCCATCATAAGTGCTTCGCCAAAGCGCTTCGACTCATCGTAGCACGATCGCGGCCCAACCGGATTAACATTCCCCCAATACGTCTCCCGCTGCGGGTGCTCGGCCGGGTCTCCGTATGCCTCTGAGGTAGACGCAAACAAAATTCGGGCGCCCCAGCGTTTGCTCGCATCGAGCAAAAACTGCGTCCCTCGGCTGTTTGCGAGCATCGTTTCGATTGGTATGGCGACATAGTCGACGGGACTAGCCGGAGATGCCAAGTGGAACACATACGCGGGAGGCTCCAGTTCATTCTCGATTTGCGCGAGCAAAACATCAGGGTCGCCGGCAATATCGGCTCTTATGAAATGGAACGAACTCGATTTTTTTGCATCGGTTAGGTTTTCAAGCGCACCGGTCACGAGGTTGTCGATCCCGCAAACGTCATATCCCGAGAGCAATAGTGCATCGGTCAGGTGCGAGCCAATGAACCCCGCGGCCCCCGCAACAAGGGCTGTCGTCATACAGGCACCACCTTGCGCACGATTCCATCAGACGCGACGTAAGCGCCCGCAGAATGAACGCGTCCATTCCCGCGCCTTCCTCGACCGACGCCAATGTATGTTAGCCCGTGAGCTTTGATCTGTGCCGGTTCGAAGAGGTTCCTCCCGTCGATGAATAACCGGCCTCGCATTAACGGGCCCACAGATGAAAACTCAATATCTCGGTACTCGTTCCAGTCAGTAGCTAAAATTACAGCGTCGGTGCCGGTTATCGCCTCGTAACAGTCATCAAACAAGGCCACCTTTTCGGAAAAGATTCCGGCACACTTCCCAGTTGAGATTGGGTCGTGTGCGCGCACGGTGGCATTGCGTTTAACAAGGGCCTCGACTAAACGAATCGCGGGCGACTCGCGAATATCATCAGTCCCAGGTTTAAAGGAAAGACCGAGCACGGCAACCACCTTACCTTGCAATCCGCCATCAAGAGCGCGATCCGCAAGATTTGCAACGAATTCCACTTGTTCAGAATTTATCGCCAGAACGGCGCGTAAAAGCTGCGAATGAACTCCATGTTTGCCGGCGATTTGCAGCATTGCGTTTATATCTTTGGGAAAGCAAGAACCTCCGAATCCTAGTCCGGCGTTCATAAAAGCTCGTCCAATTCTTTGGTCGCTCCCGACGCCATTAACAACAGCTTTTATGTCAGCACCCACCGCCTCGCAAAGCTTTGAAATTTCGTTGGCGAACGATATTTTTGTCGCAAGAAAAGCGTTTGCTGTGTATTTGATCATTTCGGCGGTTCGCGCGTCCGTAATGATGATCTTGCTGTCGAGCGACCTATAGAGCGTTCCGACCTGCAGCGCAGCCTCGACGTTATCTCCGCCGATTACGATGCGATCGGGGTTCATGAAATCGTAGACCGCCGACCCCTCGCGGAGAAATTCCGGATTCGAGACCACGTGAACGGCGAGATGTTCGACAGAGTGCTCCGAGATCGTAGCCGCGACCAACTCCGTTGTTTCGATTGGTACGGTCGACTTATTTATGACGATTGCACGATGGTCGAGAGCCTTGCCGATTTCTTCAGCGACTGCAACGACCTGCGACAGATCCGCTTCGCCCGACGGTGTCGTCGGAGTTCCGACGGCAATAAAGATAAAGGCGACGTCCTTGATCCCTTCTGCAAGGTCGTGCGAAAAACGAAGTTTACCGGACGCGTTCCCCCGGCGCACGATATCTTCCAGTCCATCTTCAAAAATCGGAATCTTGTTCTCGCTAAGCATAGCGATTTTATTTGGATCGATATCAATGCATGTGACGTCGTGACCGATGTCGGCGAGGCATGCCCCGGTGACTAAACCGACGTATCCGCACCCGACCACCGCGACTTTGCTGGAAACAAAGGCTTCTTCGGTGGCGGCATCACCTGGAGCGTCGTAATGGCGTCGAAAATAAGTCCGGTAAAAAATGGCTGCCGTATCAACGATGGTCCTGACGCCATCGCGGAAGCGCAACCGACTCATACGACGAAGCGCCAACGTCACCGGAGCTTCTTCAATATGGTAGCCCGAGCGTTTCGTCGCCGCGCAGAGCTCTAGATCAAACGCGAATCGCTTACAAAGCAAACGCGGCAGTACGTCTTTGGCCACATTCCTGCGCAACAATTTCACGCCCGTCTGTGTATCGCGAACGGGTAAACGGAAAAGAACCTGCGTTAGCTTCCAATACGCTCGACTTACGAACTTCCTAAACGGTGGATATTCAGTTCGTGACGCGGGATGCCATTTCGAGCCAACCACCATCCCGGTACGAGTCCCGTGCAAAACGTCGAAGAGCGTCTTGATCTGTGATGGGTGAATATCGAGGTCCGCATCAAGCAGCGCGATATACTCGCCCTTCGCCGTGGCTGCGCCGGCGAGAAAAGCCGCACCCTTCCCGCAATTTCCCGCCAGCCGCACACTTCGCACTACCGACCTGTGTTCGTTCTGGAGCGAGGCAACGATGGAGGCGGTCGCGTCTAAGCTACCATCGTCAACTACGATGATCTCGAACGAATCGGCCCATTCCATTATGGTGTTGACGGTTATTTTGACGCTCTCGGCGATGCGGTCAGCCTCATTATAGGCGGGCATGACGACCGAGAGGAAGACTTCATTTGGTCTCCTCACCTCGGGCTTCATTGGACCGCCTCGCTCTTGCCCGTCGTTGGAAACTCGGATCAACCGCCTTTCTAAAGCCCGAGACCTGTTAAGGTTCCCGCTCGGCTACAGTTCGGGTCATGCCAAGCGTTCCCCCTGTTGTACGCCCACGGGCCCGCGCCCGCGCCGCATACCACGATTACGCTGCGCGATTATAGCGCGCTCACGAGCCTCGCCTCGCCGCAGTTCTCACCCGGCGGGCGCATCGCCTTCCTCGCTATCCGGGCCGATTTCCCCCACGACCGCTACGCCTCAACGCTGATGGTGCTTCCGACGCGCGGCGGCACGCCGCGCGCGAGATCGTCGCGGGCATGCGCGGCCTGCACGCACCGCGCTGGCCCCCCGGCGGCAAATCGATCGCCTTCATCACCCGGCGCGGCCATGGGCGCTCGCAGATCTTCCTCGTCTCCGCATCGGGCGGGAAACCCCGCCAGCTCGGTTTCGCCCCCAATGGCGTCGGGCAGTTCGCGTGGCGCCCCAACGGCGGCGCGATTGCCTACGTCACCCCCGATAACGGCATCTCCGCGCGTGCGAAAGCCGCGCAGCACGATCGCTTCACCATCCACAACGACGATTACCAGATAAGCGCCGCGCCGACGCCCTCGCATATCTGGCTGCTTCCCCTCGCCGGCGGCCCGGTGCGCCAACTCACGTTCGGCCCCACCAGCGTGCTGGAGAATCCGCCGCCGCGAGCGCTCCCTCGATACGCCGCCACGCGGCTACTCGGGATGACAGGGGATTCTGCGGGGGCTACTCGGGATGACAGGGGATTCTGCGGAGGCTACTCGGGATGAGGCTCGCTGTCACGCCGAGTAGGCTGCGCAGCAGCCGTATCGAGGCGGGCGCTTCTGTCGGCGAGATACGCGGCGATGCCGGCGCACCAATCGGGCATCGCGATGCCGAGTTCGCGCAGCCGCGCATTATCGAGCGCCGAATAACGTGGGCGGCGCGCACCGCTCTTCCACTCGCCACTGCCGATTGCATCGAGCGAGTTTTCGAGCCCGGCTTGCTGCAGCGCCTCTGCGGCAAAATCGTACCAACTCACCGGGCCGACGTTGCAGGCGTGAACGATGCCGCGCGCACCGGTCGCCAACAGCGCGCGCAATGCTTCGGCGAGATGCCCCGCATAGGTCGGCGAGGCGATGACGTCGTCGACGACGCGGCCGCGCTCTCCGGCGCGCGCCTGCGCGATCACGCGATCGACGAACGTGTAGCCCTTCGTTGCCGACGGGCGCACGCCGTAGACGCCGCAAGTGCGCACGACGAGTGCGTCGCTGCGCAACCGTTCGATCAGCAACTCCCCGGAATACTTCGAGATGCCGTACGCGCTGATCGGGTGCGGGCAATCGTTCTCGCCGTACGGCCATTCCGTCGTGCCGTCGAAAACGTAATCGGTGCTAAACGTCACGAGGCGTTTCCCGCTCTGCGCGCAGAGTTCGGCGAGCCGCTCCACCGCAACGGCGTTCAAGCGGAGCGCCGTTTCGATCTCCGTCTCGCAGCGATCGACGTTATGAAATGCCGCGCAATTCACCACCACCTCGGCATCGCTATCGCCGACCGCCGCGTCGAGCGATGTCGGCACGGAAAGATCGACCGCGTCGTGTCCCGGCGCGACGATATGATCGCCGGTCCAACGGCGGCGAATCTCGGTGCCGAGCTGCCCCGTCCCGCCGATCAGCAGCACCCGCATCAGGCGGTTCTCCGCTTCGCTTGCGCGGCGATTGCGATGCCGACCACCAACACCATCAGCGCGTTCCCGGCGATCATCTCCGCGACGACGTAGGCCGGGCTCGGGTGGCGGACGACGATCGCGACGAGCGTGAACGCTGCGGCGAGCAACTGCGGAATTGCAAAGCCGAGCCGATGCGTCGCGAGCCCGTAGGTCACCAACGTGGTCGTCATCGCGAGCAACGCCATCGCGACGGCGTAGCCTTGCATCAACGGCAGCGCGGCATCGAACGCCGTGCCGACGAGTACGTGCAGCAGCAACAACCCGGCGAAGTGATAGGCGATCACCGCAACGAGGCCGATGGCGGCGGTCGCCGCGAGCACCAACTCGAGCACGCGCCGCGTGCTCTCGCCGCGCGCGGCGCGATGGGTAAAGTGCGGCAGCAAGACCGTCGGCGCAAAGCCGATAAAATAGAGCACGATCTTTCCGCCGAGCGATGCCGCCGCGTACAAACCCGCGTCGTGCGCGTTAAAATAATGCTTCACTAAAATCACGTCGGCCGAACCCATCACCACCGCAGCGATCGCCGAGGCCGCCGAGCCGCCGAGCGTCGCGCGGACGCGCGGCCAATCGATCTGCGGCACTACCGAAACGACGCTGCGATAGCGCTTCAGCAGCACCGCGATAATCGCCGCTGCCCCGATGCCCATGCCGATCATAAACGCCGCGAGTCCGCCAAAAAGCCCGAGCCCCAGCAACACCGCAGCGAGGAGCAGCAGCACTTTGCCGACCCCCTCGCTCAGCATCGAGATGCCGAAGAGTGTGAACGCGTGCGTGCCCTGGCAGAATGCGCGCAACGACGCCGAGAGCGTCGCAAGCGCGACCCCGATACCGACAACGATCACCGCCCACGCCGGCTCGCGGATGAACGCGCCGATCGGCACCGCAAAAATCGTTGCGAGCAGCGCCGAGAGCAACGCGATCGCACCGAAGACGCGCACGACGTATTCGGCGAGTCCACGCAGATGGCTCGCATCGTGGAGTGCATGAAACTCGGCGGCGTAGCGCGCGATCACCGGCGAGAGAATCACGACCGGCTGCGCCGCGAGTATGTAGATCGAAATCAACGCATAGAGCGCGCCGTACTCCGCGACGCCGAGCGCGCGCCCGGCGATCGCGTGGAAGAGAAAGCCGCCGATATTGAGCGCCATCGTCGCCGCAAAAACGATCGTCCCCGAGGAGAGCAACGAGGGGCGCGCCGCCGGAGCGGAGGTGGCAGTAGAGGCGGAATTCACGTTCGCTCCGGTTCTGCCGCCGAAAGGCCGATGCCTGGGGAGCGCGGCGGGGGTGCCGGGGAGCCCGGGGGGCGGCAGCTTTGTGCGCGAATGCAGCGGAGGTGGACGTTAAAACGCTGCCCATTCCCGGCGCCCTCTTGCTGCGCCCGCGCATCTTCACCGACGAGCGCGGGAGTTTCCGCGAGAGCTTCAGCACCGAGCGCTATGCCGCCGTCGGCATCGGGGAACGCTTCGTACAGGAGAACGTCTCGCTCTCGCGCCACGGCGTGCTGCGCGGCCTGCACGGCGATCCGCGCATGAGCAAGATCGTGCAGGTGCTCGCGGGCGATGCCTTCGATGTCATCGTCGACGCGCGCCCGCGAAGCGCCACGTTCGGCCGCTGGTACGGCTACGATCTGCGCGCCGAAGAGGGAACCCAGCTCTACATCCCCGCCGGCTGCCTGCACGGCTTTCTCTCGCTCGCCGACGGGACCGTGCTGCACTACCTGCAGAGCGCGCTCTACGATCCGCAGAGCGAATTCGGCGTCGCCTGGAACGACCCCAGCATCGGCATCGCTTGGCCGCTCGCGACGCCGATTCTCAGCGCGAAAGACGCCGCGAACCCGCCGCTCGCGCGGTAGAGCGCTTCGCCGCGCGCATCGACCCCCTAAGCTGCTTAGGGTATAATGAGCGCATGAACGAGCAGTGGGAGCATCTACTCGGCCTCGCTCGCCGAATTTCTCGCGAATTTCCCGATGCCGTCTTCATCGGCGGCATCGCGGTGGCATGCCGTGCGATGCGCGCCAATGCGGCCCTCGTGGAATCGAGTCACGATGCCGATCTCTACCTCTCGCTCGCCGGCAAGAATGAAATGCGCGACCGATATGAAGTCCTCCGCAACGATCGTCTTGGCAAAGACTCGGTGCTCGTCGATGGCGAGGATTTCGATCTCTACGTCGAGCGACAGCATCGCCTCGCCATCCCCTATGACGTAGCTTCGGCCTTTGCCGAAGAGATCGACGGCATCAATGTAGCGGCGCTCGAACATCTGCTCGTTCTTAAAATCGATGCCGCGCTCGACCGACGCGGAAGTTCGAAGGGGGAGAAAGACCTCCGCGATATCGCTCGCATCGTCTTGTTGCTCGATTCCCCACGCGCGCAATTATTGGCAACGCACCTCGACGATCGACGGCTTACGGCTCTCGCCATGCTCGACGCGCAACGAGACATCTTTTCGCGCATGGGTGTAAACCCGCACGATGGCAGTAAAATGCGGCGCCGACTTGACGCACATCTGCTACGACTACGAACCATCGCGAGCGAAGCGACGTGAAGTACCAGGCAAATCTCGAAATTCTTCCGGCTCGACACGTGCGTGGCAGCGAACGCGACCGAATCGTGCGCCGAGCGAAAATACGCGGCCGAACGGTTGCGGAGATCGCAGAGCGCGCCGGGATTCGCTATCGCCTGACCGGTGGGCCGAAAGCGCGGGTCGTACTCTGGAACGGTCCCGGGCACGCTCGCACGGTCGACGACGACGGCACGACAATTTTTGCGATCGACCAGTCATCGCTTCCACAACGCGGATCTGCGCGATTTTTTCGCGTGCTGGAGATTCTCGCATATGGGTGCTTCGATTACGGAGCGCGCGAAAGCGTTTGCGGCCGCGAAATTTTCGTGCATCCGGTTACGCCGGAGCACGGCCGCGCCTGGCTTGCCGAGATCGGTCGACGTGGCGGGCAGGCTCGCAGCGCCGCTAAAGCGGCCTCGTCGCAGGCAAACGGGGCCCGGGGTCACAAGCCCGGCGCCTCGCACGATTCGAAATAGACGGCGCGCGCGCGGGGCGTAACACTCGGCCACGAGGGCGGTAGTACCACCTGAAAGGAAACATCGCGAGGCACATGGTGGCGGAGGCAACGAGCGACGAAGCACTCGTCGGGCTCGTGCGAGCGGGGGACCGCGAAGCGTTTGCGGGGTTGGTGGAGCGCTACAAGCGCGGCATCGCCAACTTCATCGGCGCCTCGGTCCGCAACCCGGCAGATGCAGCCGATCTCACGCAGGAGACCTTCCTGCGTGCGTACGCCCATCTCGGCTCCTTCAACCCCAGCCTCGGCAAATTCTCGACCTGGATCTACCACATCGCCCGCAACGTCGTCCGCACGCATTTGGGAAAACAGCAGCGGCGCCCGGCAACGCAGGAGATGCCCGAAGACCAGACGATCGAGAACGCCGTCGCCGACTCCTCGCGAGAATCCGACCCCGCTGAAGGCATCCTCCGCAGCGAGGCCGAGCGCGAATTGCGCGCGGCGTTAGCGGAGCTGCCGGAACGAACGAGGACGGTCTTGGCACTGCGATACTTCGACAACTTGGAATACCACGCCATAGCGGCTGCACTCGGGCTCTCGCTCGGGAACGTCAAGACGCTCATTCACCGCGGCAAAATTTCGCTTGCGCAACGGATGCGCTCGCGCGAAAGCGTCGCTCTCGACACCGTCAAAGCCAAAGGAGGCTACCGTGCGCTGCTCCTCGTGTAGTAACGATCTCGATCGTTATCTGGAAGGAACGCTCTCGCCGGCGCGCATGCGCGCGATGGCCGAGCATCTGCGTACGTGCGACGATTGCCGTGCGACGCTCGACGAACTCAAAGTGATCGACGCACTGCTGGCAACGACGGCACCGGTCGAACTCGCACCGAACTTTACCTACGCCGTCATGGCCGAGGTACGGGCGTTCCCGCAGCCGCGCGCCTTCCGGCTCTCGCACTGGGCGCTGCTCTCGTTCTACACCATCGGCGCGTGGATCGCGCTCATCGCGTTCTGGATCTTCGCGCGCGCCGCGGCGACCGCGACGCTCACCTCGGCCTCAAGTAACGCCGTCGTTGCAACGAGTTCGACCTTCGCCGCGCTCGCGGCGGGAATGCACGCGCTCGCACCCTACGCGCCGTTCGCCCTCATCGCCGTCTTGCTAGTCGTCGCGATCGACGCTGCATTTTTCGGCGCGCTCTTCTTTTACCAGCGGCGCATTCGCCCGCAGGTGCTCGCCACCATCGCTATCCGGGAGGAACGCTAACATGCGTCTGGTTCGTACGCTACTCATCGGCATCGCCGCGGTCGGCATGCTGCTCGCACCGCACGCGGCGGCCGCAAGCAGCAGCGACGGCGATAACGGCAACGTCTTTATCGGAAAAGACGTCACGATTCAGCCGGGGCAAACCGTGCATGGCGATCTCACGATTATCGGCGGCAACGCCGACATCAAGGGAACCGTCGAACGCGACCTCACCGTGCTCGGCGGCGGCGCCACGATTGAAGGCAGCGTCGGGCGCGACGTAACGGTGCTCGGCGGTGCGCTCACGGAGATGCCCGGCTCGCATGTCGGCCGCCACGTCACGACGATCGGCCTCGGACACGGCATCATGCACATTCTTCCAAGTATCGGCGTGAGTTCGGGGAACGGTTCGACGGTAGTTCGTACGTTAAATCCCTTCGGTTTCACGGTCATGCCGTGGATCGCCGGCGGTAAACTCATCGGCGATTTCCTGGTCCTCATCGCGTTCCTCATCTTCCCGATGCGCGCGCGCCTGGCGATGGAACGCTTGGAGAGCCATCCCGGCCTCGCGACGGCGGTCGGCTTGGGCGCCTGGCTCGCCGTGGTGCCGCTGGGGATCATGTTGCTCATCACGATCGTGTTGAGTCCGCTGATTCTCGTCGAGGCACTCGCGATCGTCGTTGCGATGTTGATCGGCAAAGCCGCACTCGCGCTGATCGTCGGCAACCGCTTGATGGTGATGACGAACGCCAAGATTAATCCCTCGCCGCTGCTCGCGCTGGTGATCGGGCTCGTGCTGCTCACCGCTGCGGAGTTGGTGCCGATCGCCGGGTTTCTGGTGACGATGTTGGTGCTGCTCGTCGGGGTCGGCGCGACGCTGCTCTCGCTCGCGCAGCCCACGCTGCTCAACGGCGCTTTCATGCCGCCGCCGGCACCGGTCGGGCCGACGAACGTGACGCCGCCGCAGCCGCCGATCGGCGGCCCACCGATGGCCCGGTAAATATCAGCCGGAATTCCAGAGCGCGGAGATCGGAATCGCCCATAATTTCGGACCGAATGGTACGCATTCGCTCCCGCCGTAAAGCAATATGCCGCGATGGAACCGTTCTCCGGCAAGCTGGGCGAATGCTCGCAGGCCTTTGAAATCGCGCGCGTCAGCGGTAGTGGTCGTCTTGACTTCCACGCCGACGACGCGCCGATCCGCAGCCTCGACGACAAAATCCACCTCTTTTTGTTCTCGACTACGAAAATGCAGTAATGTGTATTCGCCGTGTCCATGATAGCTGATTAACTTTATCAATTCGCACCCTACGAAAGCTTCGATGAGAAAGCCGACGTGCGCATCGGTCGAAGCGAGATTCAATAGATATGCGTACAAGCCGGAGTCGTTCGGCAACAATTTTGGCGATCGGACTATTCGCGCATCTATCCCTCCCGACCACGGCGCGATCTCCGAGATCAAAAACGTCGCTTTTAGGAGTTCTATGTGGCGCGCGATCGTCGACGCCGGGATGCCGGCATCGCGAGATAAGCTCTGTAGGTTTCTCGGCTGGCCGGAGCGGCTTGCGACCGCGCGCAAGATGCGGACGATTCCTCCATCGTCTGCAACGTTACTGATGCTACGAATTTCGCGTTGAAGCACCGTCGTTAGGTACGAGCCGAACCATGCGTTTCGCCGCGCACGGTCGGTTCGCTTGACGGCATCCGGGAAGCCGCCGCGTAAAGCTCTTTCGGCGAGTTGCTCGCGCGTGTCGGCACCACGCCACTGAAAGTGGTCGTCATCAGAAAATACCGTCTCGAGAAATGTCGGCGACGATGCTTCGATTTCGGCTTGAGAGAGCGGCCACATCTGCAGCAATTCGACCCTCCCGGCCAACGATTCAGCGATGCGAGGAAGCGCCATCACGTTCGCCGATCCGGTGAGCAAATATCGGTTAGGACGGCGATCGAGGTCCACGTCGTGTTTTATTGCGACGAGCAATTGCGGAAGCCGCTGGACTTCGTCGATAACGATCCAGTCGTCGGAGCGATGGCGCTGGAGCCAACCTTGGGGATCCTCGGCGACGGCGGCGAGCGTTGTGGCGTCGTCGAGGGTAAAGTAGCGCGAGGAGGCTCCCGCGCGCGCAGGCGGCGGGGCCGAGAAGGTAATCGTTCTTCCGGGAGGCGTCGCGGCTGCTCGACGGGCCAGGGTTGATTTGCCGACCTGTCGGGGACCGGTTAGAAGCACGACCGGCGTGTCGGCCCTCGCAAGCTCGAGGTTGCGGGCAATCTTGCGCTCGTACATATCCGCGATATTCTCCGTTTGGTTTCGCAAAACCCACCACAACATGGCGGATTTGCGACCTAATCGTGGTGAATATGCGGCTTTCTCCGCGCAATCATTCGCCGATGCCCCGCTACAGGGCCCCTCCTGTCCCCGAGTAGGCCCCGCTGTCACCCCGAGCAGCCCCGCAGGGCCGTATCGAGGGGGGCGCTTGCCGCGGCAAGCCCGTCCGCCGGCGCTAGTCGGCGGCGATCCCTTCGGCGCGCGCGACTGTTCCGAGGACGGAATCGAACGTAAGCAGCCGCAATTCGGGAAGCTCTTCGGCGAGGTCGACGGCGAACGCGAGGTGCCACAAGTCGGCGCCGCGCAGCGGGTATCGTTGCGCGAGCGTTCGCAGCGTCGCCGACGAGGGCCCACCGGCGAGCCCGATCCACGGCGAGCTCGAGATCGCGCCGAGCGCAAGTTCGGCGTTCGGAGCGGCTAGCGTGGCGGAACGCTGCGACCGTGCGATCGCAGCAGCACATTCAGCCCAGGCAAGTGACGACACGAAATGTCGCCCCGCCATTTGCAAGTAGGCCGAGGCGCGCGCACCATGTACGTCGCCGAAGAGACGAGCGAGAATCGCCGATGAATCCCAATAGATGGCCATCTCCGGCGCGGTCACCGATTACGATCTTCGTCGAGCAGCCGTTGAAAATACCCGGGCGGCGCACTGTTGGGGATGGGGTATTCGATCGGGGCCGATGCAGGCGGAAACGGGACGAGCGTTCCGTTCTCAACGAGCCGCGCAATGCGAACGTCGAGCGGCGCGAGCTCTTTTGGAAGCGGTACGATCTTCGCGACGGGCACACCGCGATCGGTAATTGTGAATTCGTCGCCGTTCGCAGCCGCTTTTACCAGCGCCGAGAGATGCTTCTTCGCCTCGCGAATCCCCATTTTTTTCATCGCGCCCTCCCGATGTAGTCACGGTGACTACATCGCGAAGCGTATCACATGCCTCCGTGCCCTGTCACCCCGAGTAGGCCCCGCTGTCACCCCGAGTAGGTGGCGAAGCCACCGTATCGAGGGGGCGATTGCCGCATCTCGATACGCCGCTTCGCGGCTACTCGATGTGACAAGCCCGCCGCTTCGCGGCTACTCGATGTGACAAGCCCGCCGCTTCGCGCTACTCGGGCTGACGTGGTGGCGCCGCGCTGTTGTCACCCCGAGTAGGCCCCGCTGTCACCCCGAGTAGGTGGCGAAGCCACCGTATCGAGGGGGCCTGCGGGCAGCGCAAAGCGGAGGGCGGGAGCGCCGGCCCGAAATCCCCGCTAGCTATGACCACGCTCGCCCGCACCGCCCGCTACGCCAAACGGACCGCGCATTTGCGCGCCTCGACGATCCGCGAGATGCTGAAAGTTACCCAGCAGCCCGACGTCATCTCCTTCGGCGGCGGCCTTCCCGCGCCCGAACTCTTCCCGCTGAAGGCGGTCGCCGATTGCACCGCCGAGGTGCTCGAGCACTACGGCGCGAGCGCGCTGCAATACAGCGTCACCGAGGGGATTCCGGCGCTGCGGACATGGGTGGCGCAGCGGCTCACGCACCGGCTCGAGCGCGCGTTTGCGTTCCACGACACCATCATCGTCAACGGTTCGCAACAGGGGCTCGATCTCGTCGGCAAAGTGCTGCTCGATCCCGGCGACTACGTGGTGGTTGCGAACCCCACCTATCTCGGCGCGATTCAGGCTTTCGATGCGTACGAAGCGCGCTATCTCACCGTCGAGAGCGATGCCGAAGGCATGCTCCCCGACGCGCTCGAGCGCGTGCTTGCCGGTGCCGACGCGCCGCCGAAACTCGTCTATCTCGTGCCGAACTTCCAGAATCCCAGCGGCAGCACGCTTCGCGGCGATCGCCGCGAAGCGATCGTGCGCATCTGCGAACGCTACGACGTCGTGCTCTTCGAAGACGATCCCTACGGCGAGTTGCGGTTCGAAGGGAGCGATCAACCCGGGCTCTCTTCGTACGAAAGCGAAGGCACGGTGATCTATTCCGGCACCGCCAGCAAAACGCTCGCACCGGGCGTGCGCGTTGCCTGGCTCGTCAGCAAAGACCACGAGCTGCTCGAGAAAATCATCCTCGCCAAACAAGGCGCCGATTTACAGCCGGGAACCTTAACGCAGCATATCTTTCTGCAGTATGCGGCGCGCAACGGC
>JAJXVC010000101.1 GCA_021782295.1 bacterium
CATGCTGCACGTGCATGTTGCCGAGGCGGCGTACGAAGGTGCCGCAACGCTCGCCGAGCATGGGGCGACGCCGATACGTCTGTTGGATCGACTCGGCGCGCTCAACGAACGTTGTGTCGCCGTTCATGCGATCTATATCGACGATGAAGAGCAAGCCTTGCTCGCCGAACGCGGCGCGCGTGTCATTCACAATCCGATGACCAATCAATATCTCGGTGACGGAATCTGCGATATTTCGGGGCTGCGCGCGCTCGGTGTGCCGATCGGGCTTGGAACCGATGCCGATGTGAAACCATCGGCGATCGACGAGATGCGCGCGGCATCGCTGCTGCAGAAGATCGCTCGTACCGACGGTGCCGCGTTCGGAGCGCGTGCGGCGTTCGATTTGGCGACGGCGAGCGGCGCGCGCGCGCTGCGCCTCGATGCGGGACGCATCGAAGTCGGAGCGTTCGCCGATTTCGTCGTGCTCGACGCGCGTGGGATCGACCCATGGGCACCGGCGGTGAACGCATTGGTCTATCGGGGCGAGGATGCGTGGGTACAGGGAACGTTCGTTGGCGGGACGCGCGTTGCGGGGCGCGAGCCGAGCGCGGCGGCAACTGCAGCGCGCGAACGGCTACGCGAGATCGCCGATCGTCTGGTTCCGTAACAGCCGCATAAAGCGGCCGAAGCGCGCGTTATTCTCCGGAGTCGAGGGCATCTCGGTATAGACGACGATCGCGAAGCGCCGCCCGGAAGCGGTCGTGAGGATGCCTCCGTCGTGCGTCACCTCGCTCGTATCACCGGTCTTATGGGCAAATCGGTCGCCCGGCGCGAGCCCGAGGCTCAGCTTGTCGTTCCAATGTTGTGCTGCGAGCCAGCGCTCCAATAGCTCGGCGCCCGGGAACGCGCGCTGCGCGATGAGCCGGAAGAGGCGCGTTGCGTCGCGTACCGAGTGGGCGTTGCGATGTACGCCGTCCCACTGCGGGTCGGCGATCAGCGGGTCGCTGCCGGAGAGCTTGCGGTGGAAAGCGGTCGCGGTGAGGCCGAGCTCCTCGCGCACGATCGCCGTCGCCTCCTCGCGCCCGAGGCGGTCGAAGAGCTCGTTGGTCGCGATATTGTCCGAGCGGTCGACGGCATAGCGGCAGAGCTCCTCGAGGCTCGCCGGGTAGCCTGGTTCGATCGGCGAGGGGGCATCGTTGAGCGTTCGGTTCTCCTCGCGCACGGGGCGGCGTTCGTCGAGTCGGCGCAGCCCTCGCGCTGCGAGGAGGAGCGCGGCCGCGGCGAGTGGGCTCTTGATCGTGCTCGCGGGATAGATCCTCCGGTCGGCATCGAGCGCGAGGCTCTCTCCGGCGGGCTCGATCGGATCCCAGAGGATCGAGGGCCGGAGTAACTCGGCCTGCCGAGCGAGATCCAGAAGCAGTGAACTCTCCATCGGCTAGCGCCCTTCCAAGGGGCGCCGCCGCAACCCTCGCCGTCCAAATGGGTTAAAAATGCGTGTAAGCACTTGCAGGCAGATCCAAAATAGGGTAGTCTGCTCGTGCAAGTACTTGCTTGCGTTAATTGTATGAAGACAAAAACGACCAAAATCCAGACATTTTCCAGCGATCTCCTCGATGTGGGTCGAGACGAGGCTCACCTCGACTCGATCGTCGATCGGCATACCGAACGCGTCGTCGTCGATCTCGCCGACCTCGCCAGCCTCGATGTCGGGCGGATGCGCAGCCTCGTCGCGCTTCTTCGCCGGAGCCGCGCCCACGGCGTCGAGTTCTCCGTTCGCACGTCGCACGAAGATGTGCGGAGGCAACTCGCTCTCACAGGCCTCGATCGCATTCTTGAGGTCGAGGGGGGAAATGCAGCATGATCGCCCGGCTCATCCTCGTTCTCGCGCTCGTGCCGGGGCTGCTTGCGCTCTCCGGGGAGCGGCCCATGCTGCGCCCGATGACCGCCACGGCGATCGTCGACAAGATGCTCGACCGGAACCCCGGGCTCACGAGCTATCGCGCGCGCGTTCATGTAACGACGCATATGTTGTCGTTTCCATTTCTCTCGCCGACGCTCGACGGCACGTCGTATTATAAGCGGCCGAGTAAATTCGTGGTCGTCTTCGACCGGGTCCCAATGTACGCTGCGGGTTTCTCGAAAATGTTCAATAACGTCGGCGACCCCGGATCGTGGTCGAAGGAAATACCGTCTCGTATGCCGGCACGCGCATGTGGAGCGGTCGCCCAGTCTACTTGTTAACCGTTGCGCCGCGGCAGTACAGCGATATTCTTGCCTACGCGCACGCGATCGTCGATCCTGCAACGTGGGAGTTGGTGGAGATGACCTGGCATTATCGCGACGGAGGCACGATTTCGATGCGTCAGTGGTATCGTCGCGAAAACGGTTACGACGTACTCTCCGAACAGAGCGCCGAAATAAATTTCCGCGTTCGTGCGAGCTCGCGTGCTGTCTACGGGAACTATCAGATGAACGTGCCGATCTCGAACTCGGTCTTTACGGGGGCGAAGTGAGCGCGCATATCGCGACGCGAGCCGACGACCGACGAGCCGCCGGTGCCGACTCGACGCGCGAACGCATCCTTCACGCCGCTCGAGAGGTCGTCGCAAGAAAAGGGAAACGTGCCGCCACCACGCGCGAGATCGCCGAGGTCGCGGGCGTCAACGAGACGACGCTCTTTCGCCACTTTGGGACGAAGGAGAATCTCCTCTACGAGCTTGTTGAAGCCTGCTGTCCGAGTACCTCGATCGACGAGTTCACCGTATCGTTGCGCGGATCGGTCGATAGCGATCTCATGACGATGGGACGGTTCCTCATGGACCGCCTTTGGAGCATGCGCGATATGGTTCGCTGGTCAATGGTTGAGGACGACTATGAAGCGAACGTCTACGGTTCGGCAACATGGCGGCCGCAAAATGCGGTTCGAGAAGCGCTGGTAGCATTTATGGCGTCGCGTGTCGAGCGGGGAGAACTCGTTGGGAACCCGGAGGATCTTGCCGCCGTGTTTGGATCGATGATCTTTGCGCACGTGATGGGGCGCCAAAAATACCCCGACGTGCGTTTTTACGCAGACCCAGAATATGGTTTGAAAACCTACATCCAAATTTTTCTCAATGGAGCAAGGAACAAATAATGGCAACGAATCTGCAGGAGAGCCCAAAAGACTCAGCGGTTGACGGGGGCGATGCCGGCGAGGATGCCTCCTCGAATCAACCACGTAAAAGAGTAATTTTCGGGGTTCTCGGCACGATTCTCGCAATCGTGTTGCTGATATTTGGTGGGCGTTGGTACGCCTATGCGCGCGTTCACGCGGGCACGGAAGATGCGATGATCGATTCAGACGTCGTTGCAATAACGAGTAAAATCGGCGAGAAAATCGACTCGATTCCCGTTGAGACGAATCAATACGTTCGCAAAGGGCAGCTCCTGGTCGTCCTCGATAATCGCGACGAACGACATCGGCTCGCGCAAGCGCAGGCTGCCTACGATCAAGCGCTGACGATGCAAACGACGCTGATGCAACAGAGCCAAGGCGGCATCGCGCAGGCGCAGGCGGGTGTCGCAAGCGCACTCGCATCGGTACCGCAGGCTGAGGCGGCGCTGGCGCAAGCGCGGGCGCAACTCGCCGCAGCGATCGCCGAAGTGCCGGCCGCACGCGCGAATTATGCGAAAGCCGCCGCCGACCTGGCCCGCGCGCGCTCGCTCGTTCATACGGGCGACGTCGCACGTCAGGATCTCGACTCGGCGCGCGCCGAAGAAGGTGCCGCTGCCGCGCAACTCGCAACGGCGCAAGCTGATGTCGGTGCGGCGCGCGATGGCGTTCGCGCGGCGCGCGACCGCGTCGTCGCCGCGAAAGCCGGCATCGCCGGTGCGCAGGGCGACGTCACGACCGCGCAGGGAAAGCTCGCGCAGTCGAGCGACTCGAGCCAAGTCGTCGCTGCAAAAGCTGCGCTCGACCTCGCGAAACTCAATCTCCAGAACACGCGAATCTACTCCCCGATCGACGGATACGTCGGCGAGAAAAGCGCGCAGATCGGCCAGACGGTTGCTGCCGGAATGAATTTGATGACGGTCATCCCGTCGAAAGATATCTTCGTCACGGCAAACTATAAAGAAACCGCGGTAGGAGCGATTCACGTCGGCCAGGAGGCCGATATCTTTGTCGACGCCTATCCCGGCCATACATTCCACGGGCACGTGATATCGATCAATCCCGCATCGCAGAATACCTATGCCCTCATCCCTTCGCAAAATGCAACCGGCAACTTCGTCAAAGTGACGCAACGGATTCCCGTTCGCATCTCCATCGACGATATGACGCCGAAAATGCCGCTGCGTCCGGGCATGAGCGTTGAAGCGGACGTAAAGGTTCGTTAATGTCGGCTGTGCCGCAGAGAAGCGAGTCGCCGCTGGTCGAACATGGCTGGCGACTGGCGGTGATAACGGTGGCCGTTATCACCGCGACGCTTTTGGAGATCGTCGACACGACGATTGTCAATGTTGCTCTGCCGAACATCCAGGGTAATTTTGGGGTCGCCGTCGACCAAGGTGCCTGGATCGTTACCGGGTATATTATCGCTAACGTCGTGGTCATTCCGATCACGCCGTGGCTGCAGGGGCGTTTTGGTAGGCGCCAATATTTTACGGCGTCGATCGTCATCTTTACGCTCGCATCGCTGATGTGCGGACTCTCGCCGTCGTTTGGTTCGTTGGTGTTGTGGCGCATCGTGCAGGGGCTCGGGGGCGGTGGACTGATATCGACCTCGCAAGCGATTCTCCGCGATATCTTCGGCGTGCATCGACAGGGGCGCGCGCAGGGCGTTTTCGCGATGGGCGTGATCGTCGGCCCGGCACTGGGGCCGGTACTCGGCGGCTTCATTACCGACAATTTCACTTGGCGTTGGGCGTTCTTTATCAACCTCCCCGTCGGAATTATCGCGGCGACTCTTACACTGCTCTATATGCGCAACCCGGCAAAACCGCGTGCGATGGCACTCGATTGGATAGGGCTGGCATTGTTGGCGATGGGTTTGGGATCGATGCAGTACGTTCTCGACCAAGGGCAGCAGTACGACTGGCTCAGCAATCCCACCATTCGAGCTTTTTCGGGGCTCGCCGTTGTCGGCATCATTGCCTTCGTCGTCTGGACCCTTCGCTCGCGACGGCCGGTCGTCGATCTTCATATCCTGAAGATCCGTCAGGTAGCGGTCGGGAGTATCCTCGGTGCGGTGCTCGGTATCAGTTTGTACGGCTCGATTCTCGTTCTTCCACAATATCTACAGAACTCGCTCGGTTTTACCGCAACGCTCTCCGGTTTAACGATTTTAGTTCGCGCGCTCTCGGTGATGCTCTTCACGCCGTTGACCGCGGCGCTTGCCGGGCGCGGTATCGTTGACGTCCGCATTTCGACGGGCATCGGATTTGTGTTGCTCGGGGTATCGAATTGGTTGCTCGCAGGGGTGACGACGCCGGAGTCGCAGTTCGGAACGCTCGTGTTCTCGCTGGTGATCAGCGGTATCGGTCTATCGCAAATATTCGTTCCGCTTTCGATTGCCGTCCTCGGTGGTGTCGCCGATAAGGAAGTTGCCGCAACATCGGCATTCTTCAATCTTTCGCGCCAGGTCGGCGGCAGCGTCGCTACCGCAATCCTCGTGACGATTTTGGTGAGGGGGATTACCTACCATCAGGCGCAGCTCGCCGGAGTCGAGACGCTGGGGCGTTCTGCGACCGCGCAATATCTCCAGCGCGAGGGTGGGGCGCACTCGACCAAAGCTTTGGTACGACTGGAACAAATGGTCGGCGCGCAGGCGCAAGTCTTGTCGTACGCAGATACGTCGCGGTGGGTGGCGATCATGACGATCGGCCTCGCTCCGCTCGTCCTCTTACTAAGAAAGCCGCGGACCGCCGCGGTAGCAGTGGAATAGGAGTCATCGTGAAATATCAAACTCTGCGTCGTGCGGCGTCGGCGGCGATCGTGCTAACGAGTTCGCTGAGCCCGGCCCTAGCGCTGGCCGCGTCGAGCGGCGCTCCGACGATCCCGGTGGTCGCGCGCGGCTATCGTGCTCCGGCACTGCCGGCGGCTACGTCGAGGATTCTCGGAATCACCGAACAACCGTTTGTCGGCATTCGTCTCCACGATGCAATTGCGATGGCTCTCCGCAAAAATCCCGATCTTGCGATTGCCGGAGAGAACGTCAAGATCGCACGATACGCGGTCGTCGCTGCAAAGGGCAATTTCGACCTTCGATTTCAGATCGCGCCTTCGGTTACGCATGTGACCGAGGCGCCGACGAACGCGTTTTTCGCCGGACCGAATTTTAGCCCGATCGTTCAGAACCAACAGAAGGTGGCGGGAACGCTGAGCGCATTACTGCCCGGCGGCGAAAGCGTGAGTGTTGGATTGTCGCAGAGCAAGACGATCGACAACACCTTCATCAACGCGTTCGACCCGAGCTTTGCGACCTCACTCAACGTTGGACTCGACCAACCGTTGCTTCGCGGTGCGGGAATAAACCCCGCACGCGAACAACTGCAACTCGCCGTCGCCGGCTCGCGCGCAGCGCGCGCGCAAGCGCGGGCGCAAGCGGCTGCAACGATCGCCGGTGTTGAATCGACTTACTGGCAGCTCGTTGCGGCATGGCGAAGCGTCGCCATCGCCCAGAGCGCCTTGCACGAGGCGCTGCTTCAAGAAGGCAGCGTTCGGCGGCTCGTCGCACGGGGCGCTGCGGCGCCGATCGAACGAACCGAGGCGCACGCGCAGGTGGAGAGCTTCCGCGCCACTCTCGATAGCGCTTTACAACAGGTCGCCGGGCTGCAAAACGCGTTAAAAACAGAGATCCTCAGCGAGAGCAACGATCCGATCTGGCTTGCGAACCTCGTTCCCACCTCGCCGGCACGCGCGTT
>JAJXVC010000102.1 GCA_021782295.1 bacterium
CGCTACTCCGCGTGACAGCATACGACCGCGCAGCGCGAAAGCGCCTGCGATGCACCCGACGAGCGATTAAGCGAGCGGCGAGGACCCTGACATTGCTTGTCCGAGCCGCGAGCGTCTAGCAAGGAGCGGTGCGCGCAGGCGCGGCAAGCGCTGCGCCCCGCCGCCTCGATACGGTTGCTTCGCAACCTACTCGGCGTGACAGCTATGCGCGCCTCGATACGGTTGCTTCGCAACCTACTCGGCGTGACAGCTATGCGCGCCTCGATACGGTTGCTTCGCAACCTACTCGGCGTGACAGCTATGCGCGCCTCGATACGACCGCTTCGCGGTCTACTCGGCGTGACAGCTGCTACTCGGCGTGACAGCACGCTACTCGGCGTGACAGCAGATACTCGGCGTGAAAAGTAGCGCGCTACTGTGCATGACAGCAGCGCGCTACTCGGCGTGGCGGAAGAGTACCCTAGATATCCACCTTCATCATGTTGTCGAACGGCGCCAGCACACCCGGGTGGAAATGCTTGAGATCGCGATTGTAGGCGTAGATCGACATGCGCCCATCTTCGACGATCGAAGGCACCTCTTTCACGAATTGCTTGGTGAGAACCGCAACGTCGGCGTTGCGCTTGCTTTGCGAGAAGTGCGTAAAGAGCGCCTCCATCGCAGCATCGGCCTTCGGATCGCACCAACGCAGATCGTTTTGCCCGTTCGGCGGGAACTGGTTGCAACGGTAGATGAACGAGTAATCACCGAGCGGATCGTTCCCCCAAGCAAACATCGTGACGTCCCAGCTATTGCCGTAGACGATGCCGCCGTTTTGGTAGGGCGCGAAGAACTCCGCCGAAGAGTAGTGGCGGACGCTCAGCCCGACGCCGATCTTCTTCCACGACTCGCGCATGAGCTCGATGATGTTATCGGTATCCGGAGTACCGACGACCGTCGCGAGGTTGAGGACAAGCCGCACGCCGTTCTTTTCGCGAATCCCGCCGGGGCCGCGTTTCCATCCGGCCTTGTCGAGAATCTCGTTCGCCTTCGCAATGTTGTACTGCGTGAAGCCGATGCCGTGAACCCAATACGGTGCACTCTTCGGATTCGGTTGATCCTGAAGATTGCCGATATTATGACGAATCTTCCGATTGATGCGCGCACGCGGCGTCGCATAGAGCAGCGCGCGACGGACGGCGAGGCTCGCGACTTTCGGGTGCGAGAGATTGAAATCGATGTGGTCGTAGTAATAGTCGGGTTTCACCGAGACCTTAAACGGCGTCATCTGCTTGAGGCGATGCACGTAGGCCGGGGAAACGTACATCCACAGGTCGAGTTGCTTCGCCTGCATCTGCGTCAGCACCGTATCGCGGTTCGGAATGATCTCGAAGATGATTTTTTTGAGCTTCGGTAAGCCGCGGAAATAGAGAGGATTCTGCACCATGACGACGTCTTGGCCGCGGTTCCAGCGCTCGTACTTGAACGGCCCGATGCCGACCGGCAGCGAGTTATAGGGAACGTTGTTGATGTTCGGATACTTCGCCAACAGATGCTTCGGCAGAACGCACGGGTTCGCGTCGGCACTGGAAAAAAACGTCGTGATAAACGGCGAGTACGGATGCTTGAGGTGGAGGATCACCGTGTATTTATTCGGTTCCTGAATCTTGTCGATGAGATCCCAGCCCGTTCGGCTGACGATATCGTTCGCCGGATTCATAATCGCATGGATCGACCAGACGACGTCGTCGGCGGTAAAGGGCGCACCATCGGACCACCGCACGCCTTGGCGGAGATGCCAGGTGATCGTCTTTCCGTCGGGGCTGATGCCGCCGTTCGCCTTCGTCGGTTCGACGGTGAGCAGTTCGGGGATCGGCTGATTCTTCGCATTCCATTTCGTCAACCATGCCATCGTCAGCGAGGACATCAGTGCGAGCGTCGTCTGCTGAGTCAGCACGGGGTTGAGCGAAGAAATATCTTCTGCGGTTGCATACCGCAGAACGTGCGGAATTGTCCAGGAATTTATTTGCCCGTTCGGCCCAACGGTGCCGCTCTTCTGTACGCGGCTACAGGCGGTAAACGAGAACGCGATGGCGAGGGCGAGAACTGCGAAACGTTTCAAAAGAAGATCTCCTCCTAAGCGGCAAGGCAACCTACTGTTTGTCGAACGCGGAAACATTCCCGTCTAGGGGACGCCTTTTATTCGGCGGTTGCAACGCTATGCCGAGGAGTTCGCTTCGCCTTCCTCCGCCCGCATCGCTTCGGGATCGTTGCCGCGGGCGCGATGAAACGCAGCGAACGCCGCCGGAGCGATCTCCGAGGGTTTGATCTCGCTGCGACCGCCCCAAAAAACGTTGGTGTAATCGAACGGGATCCCGGCTTCGCGCAGATGGGCGTCGATCGCCGCCTTATGTTCGAGAACGAGCGCTTTTTCGGTTCCGTGCGCGACCGCCATGATGTTGACATTCATGAACTCCGGGCCGCCCTCACGCAAATATCCGTGCGTGATGACGTAGTGGCGCGCGACCTCTCGGCCGGCGGCGATTTCGCTTCCCGGAGCGACACGCCAGTGAAAGAGGGCGTTATAACGCGTGACGCGCTCGTTTGCGGCATTCGGTTTTACGTGCTCTAGGAACGTGGAAAAGCGCCCGATCACCTTGCGCCGTTCGAGTTCTTCGGCGACGGCAAAAAAGCGCTCCAGCGAGGTGCCGGCCTCAGCGGCGCGCGCAACCCAGCAATCTTCGACAATTTCGTCGAGCGTAAATTCGCGTTTGAGCGCGGTGAGTACGCGCCATTCTTCTTCATCGAGCAGCACGATATTCGTGCTCTGTATCTCGCCCGGAGCATCGGCACGCGCACCGGGTTCGAGGCCGCGTCGGCGAACGTGCCCGACGCCGAGCGCGAAGAGCATTTTCGCCGGCATGAGTTTGAAGGCTTCGGCCCCGACCTCAGCGGCGAGAAATTCGGCGTGCTTGCGAAGCGAATAGCCCTGCGGCACCTTCAATGTCGTCCAGAGACGGAAGGCGCTGCCGGGTGAATCGCCATCGGTGCTGCGAATAACGATATGCCCCGAGAATGGATCCTCTTTGCTCATGAAATCGAACGCCGCGTCGAGACGCTCCGCCGGAACCCGCCAAGCAACCAGCGCGCCGGGTGCGAGGCTCGTGGCCAGCAACGTTTGCCGGACGCGGCGAATCGTTCCCGCTTGAAGCATCGCAATGATGCGTTCGAGAACGACCGGCAAGGGAACGCCGCTTTGCCGCGCGATTTCACCGAACGGGTCGCGCTGAAAACCCGTGAGGCGGTCCTCCGAGACGGCGAGAATTTCAGCGTTGACGGGGTCTGCAATCGCGATCACTTCGTATATTCACTTTCACCGAGAGCAAGTTCGTAATTTTGCTCCGCCGTCTGGAGCGAATAGACCGAAGAAACGGCATTTTTCTGCGCCGTCGCCAACGTCGCTTCTGCAGTCACGAGCGTCACGAGGTTCGCAACTCCGGCTTTATATTGCGCGCTCGCGGCATTGTAACCGACCTGCGCCGCCTTCAAGCTTGCTTGCGCTTGGTCGAGCGCCGATCGCGCCGCATCGAGTTTCGCAATCGCGCTGCGCACGTCGCTCTCCACTTGCAAGCGCGAGAGCGTGATGCCCGCTTTCGCTGCATCGGCCTGCGCCGCAGCGACTGCAACATTGTAGTTTGTGAGCCCTTGATCGAAGATCGGCACCGTGAGGGTCGCGCCCAAGGATTTCGATTGCACCGGAACGCCGTTGAGGCCGCTCTGGTAACCATCGCTCGCGTTGGCGTTGATCGACGGGAACTTCGTCAAACGATTGAAGCGTACGTTTTCCTTCGCCGCCTGGTAGCCGTTGAGCGCAGCGAGATAATCCGGACGCATTAATAACGCGCGTCGAACCGCCTTGTTATAAGGCAGCACCGAAAACTGCGCTGCCGGTGCCGTCAGGGAGCCCGCTGTATTATCGATCGGTTCGATCAAAGCGTTCGCATCGAGCCCTAAGGTCGTCGCGAAGGTCGCTTGCGCGGCGACACGCGTTCCTTCGTCGGTGACGAGTTGCAGGCGCGCTTGCGCCGTGAGTGCTTGCGCGGAATAGAGATCGGAAGGCGCCGCGGCACCGACGCGGATCTGCGCTTCGACGAGCCGCGCTTGCGTGAGGTACTGTTTGATAATTTGTTGGTCAACGCTCACCGAACGATCCGCAAGCAGCACTCCGTAGTACGCTTGCGCGACGGTATAGCCGAGCTCCTGAAGCGAACGAATCAAGGTGTCACGCCCCGCGACCTGTCCCGATTTCGCAACATGAATACCTGCAATCACGCGGCCGCCGTCGTAGATTAACTCGCTGAGCTTCAGCCCGTAGTTGACGCTGTTATAGATACCGTTCGGCGTTCCGAGGCCGCTGCCGACACCCCCGATCGTTCCTGCGGAAAACGTGCGCGTTGCGGTCGCACTTCCGGAGACCGACGGGAAGACGGCACTCTTTGCGACATTGTATTTTGCGAGCGCCTGCGCGTAGGTTGCACGCGCCTGTGCGAGTGTCGGCGATTTTGCAACGGCGATCGCGACCGCTTGCACGAGCGTGACTTTCGTGGGAATGCCGGGCAACGCGACGCGCGGCGAAATAAGCCCCTGCGTCGCAGCATCAACGGCATGCGGAACGAGCGCACGCAGCAACGCCCCGACGAGCGCGAGCGCCGCAATACGTGCCGAGCTTCGCTTCACTGCGCACCGCCCGATACGATGTGAACCGGGCTTCCGTTGCGCAGCGAATCCGGACGCGTCGTAATCACGCGCTCGCCGGAGGAGAGCCCGGAGAGGATCTGCGACTTGGTATCGGTCTGCAGCCCCACTTTTACCGGAACCTGTTTTGCCTTGTTGCCGTCAACGATAAATACCGCGTAGCCGTTTTGTACGCTTGCCACGGCAGCACGCGGAACGATCATCGCATTTTTTGCAGATTGCTTCGCCATCTTCGCCGTCACCAACATACCGCCACGCAGAATATCGCCGGGATTGCGCATCTTGACGCGCGCAAGATACGAGAGCGTTCCGTTGGTCGGAACGGCGTTTACGGCGTTGAGGTGCGCGTGAAAAATCCGCCCCGGCAGTGAATCGGTCGTAAAAGTCAGCGGCGTACCGGCGCGAACGTAGGCAAGATCGCCGTCGGGAATATTGACGTTCACCCAGACGATATCGACGCGCGAGATCTGCAATGCGGGAGAAGCCGGCGAGGCCATCGTGCCGGGATCCATCATGCGCGCGGTCACAACGCCGTCGAACGGCGCGTAGAGCGCGGTCTGTCCGATCTGCGTTCGTATGAGATTCGCCTGCGCCGCCGCCGCCTGTGCAGCAGCCTGCGCAGCGCGCACCGATTCGGCATTCGATGGATTGGCCTGGGCGTTTGCTAGTGCCGTATTGTAATTGCCTTGCGCGGCGGCGAGCGCGGCTCGTGCCGATTCGAGCGCTTGCTGCGAGAGATATTTTTGGTTAAAGAGCTGCATGTCTTGGTTAAAGACGAGTTGCGCGTTCGCTAACGCCGCTTTTGCGCTCGACAGGGCGGCATCGTTTGCTTGGTTACGAGCCGGAAGATCGATCTGTTGTCCGCGCGCACTCGCCTGCGACTGCATCGCCGTTGCCTCTGCGGCCCGCAATTGCGCTTCGAGCGTGGAGGGATCGATACGGGCGAGGATCTCGCCCTTGCTCACGCGGTCGCCGACGTTGACGTAGACCGCAGAGACGGGGCCCGACTGTTGGAACGAGAGCGTCGAGCTTTCATACGGGGCAATTTGCCCGTCGAGAGAGAGGTAGGTCGCGATCCGCCCCACCGTCACCGGAGTCGCCTCTATATCGAGCGGAATCGGTGCGCGCGCACCCTTTGCCCCGCAACCAGCGAGGAGGACGGCGATCGTAGCCGCCGAGATCGTCATACGGATTGGGCCGGGCATAGCTCTCCTATACAATAATGAGGTCGTTGCTCTCCATATACACCACAAACCTGAGAATTGATTCATGGCTTCTCGGCAAGCGGGGGATTTCGCGCGAGGCACTAACTACTGAAACCCGCGCTATGTCCAAAAACATCCTCCTCGGTCGATCCCACAGCTTCCAATGCCGCGTCGAGGAGTGGATGACCGCGCATAAAGCCGGTAATACCGGTGTCGAGGTTCTCTCGACCGCGATGTTGGTCGATCTCGTCGAACGGGCGGCGATCGCCTGCCTGGACGAAGCGCTGCTCGACGGGCAGATCTCGGTCGGCACCCATATCGAACTCGAGCATCGGCGCCCCGTCCCCGTCGGCTTCCTGATCCGAACCGAGGTCGAGGTCGCGCTGGTCGACGGCCCCCGCGTCAGCTTTGCCGTTCGCGCCTTCGATGAGTCCGACGCCGTCGCCGAAGGCACCCACGAACGCTACATTATCGACCGGGAACGCTTCGAAGCGAAGCTCGCCGAAAAACTCGATTAACTCCCTCCCCCTGAAGAGGGTGCGGCAGGCTCGGGCAGAAGAGAGGGGAGACGGTTCTTCGGGGGCCCCGTCGCCGGCGAAGGCCGGCCACGGGCTCCTAGCGTTGTTTAACAGACGGCGCCTAACGAAGAAACCGAGGCATCTTTACGACTCTCTCACCTATCGAGGAGGATACTTTGAAGCGACTGAGCACCGGAGTCCTAGCAACGCTGATTGCAGCGTTCTGTGGGCTCAATGCGGTCGCAGCTCCCTCCGGCGCGTCGCATGGAAACATCGGCAACAAAGCGATCGTAGCGGATATGAGCTCGACCAATGCGGCTCCGCCGGCGAACTTCGGTTCTCCGCCGTCGGGGCAGG
>JAJXVC010000103.1 GCA_021782295.1 bacterium
CGAAGAGAGCGCTCAGACGCTGGTCTAATCGCTCGTAATCGTTTCCCGAACTTGAAGTCGGAGGAACCATGCCGCAGGGACGCATTCTCGTCATAGAAGATGATGACGATGTCGCAGCTCTCGAACGGAGCGTTCTCGAACGCGCCGGATACGAGGTACGGGTAACCGGGTCGGGCGTTGAAGGGCTCGAGATCGCAGCCGAGCAGCGCCCCGATGTCGTCGTGCTCGATGTCGGCCTCCCCGATATCTCCGGGCTCGATGTCTGCACCTCCCTCTGCAACACGCAAAACTGCTATATCCTCATGGTGAGCGGACATACGCGCGAACAGGATATTCTGTTAGGGCTCGGGCTCGGCGCCGATGATTACATCACGAAGCCGTTCTCGGGAAACGAACTCGTCGCTCGCGTCGCCTCGTTTCTGCGCCGTCGCGATCGCTCGGTCGCGATGCGCGAACTCGACTCGCAATTGCGCGTCGGTGAAGTGATTCTCGACCGCGACCAACACGCGTTGGTGCATGGGTCGACCACGGTAACGCTCACCGCGCTGGAGTTCCGGCTCCTTTGGTTCTTGGCTGAGGCCGAGGGGCGGCTGCTCACGCGGGCGCAGATACTCCAACATGTCTGGAACGACACCTCCGGCGTGCCGACGCGCGTCGTGGACGTCCATATCGCCGCCCTGCGGAAGAAAATCGGCGAGATTTCGGCGCCGCTGGAGATCGCGAGCGTCCGGGGCATCGGCTACCGTCTCGACAAGCCGTAGGGCCAGGGAGCCCGTCGATAGCGCTCCCATAATCAGAAAAAGGGAGGGCATCGCCGCCCCTCGTCCGTAGCCTACCGGGGTGCAACTCCGTTCTCTCATCGCGGCGGCATTGGCCGCCGTTTTGCTGGGCGCCGCGCCCGCTTCTACCCGCCTCTATAGCGCCCCCGCGGGCAATCGCCCGGCGGGTATTCCGCATCCCAATCTGCCCTTCGTCGCCATCTTGCCGAGCGGACGTATCGTCGCTCCGGTCGGAAAGAGCATCGCGATCGGCGCGAATGTCACCACCCTTGCGCTGATACCCGGGGGGCGCTTCGCGGTCGTCGGGGGGCGTGCGGCGAGCGGCGGAGTGTTGTTGCGCACGGTCGATACGCGCACGATGCAGGTCGTCGCGCGCGCCGATAATGCGAGCTCGCGGAGCGAGGCGATCGGCGGACTGATCGCGCTGCCCGATCCGGCTCAGCCCGGGCGCACGCTGCTCGCTGCCTCGGAGCCGCGCGCCGGAAAGGTCGCACTCTTCGCCGTTGCAGCCGACGGTGGGCTCACACAGCTTCACCCCGGCATCTCACTTCCCGGAAACGATCCCGAGCCGATGCGTCTCGCGCTCGCCGAGTCGGGGCATCTGCTGTTAGTCGCCGACGATCGCAACGGGCGAATCGACACGATCGATCTCGCGACGCGCCGTCCAATCGCATCGATGAGCGTCGGTCCGCTCCCGACCGGCATCGCCGCCTTCGGCCCGCGCATTTTTGCCGCCGCCGCATCGGCCGCCGCGCCGACGCTGGCGGTCCGCGCGTTGGGTTCCACGGCGGTCGCCTCTGAGAATATTCCGCTCGACACGCCGCTTGACGGCGCGACGACGATCGGCGGCGTCGATCCGGAGTCGGTCGCTATCGAACCCGGCGGACGCTTTGCTTATATTACGCTCGCCGGCGTCGATCGCGTCGTCGCCGTCTCCCTCGATGCATCGCCGCGCGTCGTCGACGGCATCGATCTGCGCCTCTTCGCAAATGCACCGTACGGAACGATGCCGACGGCGATGGTTCCGTCGACGACCGGTCGCGAACTCTTCGTCGCGCTCTCCGGGCTTAACGCCGTCGCCGTGATCGATGCGAGTACGCCGGGAGTGCTGCACCGTCTTGGGCTGATTCCCACCGGCGCGCGTCCGGTCGCCCTCTCGCTCGCACCCAACGATAAGGCGCTCTTCGTCGCCAACGCCGAAGGGAACGGCGTCAACGCGACCCTCGAACGGATCGAGTTGACGAAAATTCCTTTGGAACGAACGACGCTCTCCGCTCTGCGCTATTCGCACGTTTCACATCTCGTGCGTGGAGGAACGCTCGTGCCGCCATTGCGCTCGGGTCGCAAGAGCGATGCGATCGAGCACGTCGTCGATATCTCACTCGGCGCGACCTACTTTAATTCGACACCGAATCTCCGCAAGCTCGCGAATCAGTTCGCAGTGGTCGGCGATTATTATGCCGACGCCCCCAACGGCGAACTCGGATCGCAACTTGCCTATTCGGGAACGATTACACCGCTTGCGTGGATGCTCGATATTTTCCGCGGCCGCCAAGCAGTCGACGCAATGCCCCCCGACATCTATCCGCGCAGCGGCTATATCGTCAATGCGTTGGCTCGCGCCGGCATCAGTTATCGCGTGTACGGAGCGATGGTTCCCGAAGGGCGCTCGGCGATCGGCATTCCGTTACTCCACGTGCTCCACGGAGCGGTCGGATACGCGCCGAAGGCGGGAGCGCGCGCAAGCGATCGGGCACTCGCGGCGGCATTCGTGAAGCAGTACGCACGCGAAGCTGCGCGCGGTGACGTTCCGGCCTACGAAGCGATCCGGCTCTCGGCGACCAATCCTCTCGTGCAGGATCGAGCATTAGGAGCGATCGTCGACGCGATCGCGCGAAGCGATGCGTGGAGCTCGACGGCCATCTTCATCGCGCCTCGTCAGGCGATCGGCGCGACCCGCACCGATCCGAAACATAGCTTTGCAGTCATCGTCTCGCCCTATGCAAAACGCGGCTTCCTCGGGCATGCGCACGCAAATACGGCGAGTCTTCTAAAAACCGAAGAAGAGATTCTCGGGCTCCCGGCGCTCTCGTTAGGCGATCTCCTGGCCTCCGACTTAGCGAACTATTTTACGTCGAACCTCGATGTATCGGCCCCTGAAATTCGAACGAACGAAAGGATGCAACGATGAGCGGCAACGTTCAACTCAGTTACGGTCCCCGACTGATCGGAACGCCGACGGGAATGTTGCGTCGCGCCGCATTGGTGCGCCCGAGCGCCGCAATCGAACGCGCGCTTCCGTTAGCCTCCGAACCGTCGGCGATCTATGCGCGGGCGCTCGAACAGCATGACATTTTGCGAAAGCTGCTCCTTTCGTTCGGCGTTGAAATTATCGAAATTGCCGGCTCCGCACTCGACCCGTTAGAGAGCGCGGTTGCGCAGAGCGCGCTCTGCCTCGAAGATGGCGTCGTCATCATGCGCCCCAGCGTGATGGAGCGTCGCGCGGCGGTCGACCGTACTCGAGCCGCCTTTGCCCGCGCCGAGATTCCCATTGCGGGGCATATTGCCGCGCCGGCGTTTTTCAGCGGCGATGACGTGATGCTGCTCGGCGCTCGTGCCTACATCGCCGTCGGTGCGCTCAGTAACGAACTCGGGCGACGCGGCATGGCTTCGTTACTCACCGCGCATGGCTATCATTGCACGCATGTAGAGATCGCGCCGAAAAGCTTCTCGCTGCGTTCGGTCGTTGCGCCGATCGCCCCGGACACGGTTGCGTTCGTCGACGATGCCGTCGATGCGGCGGCGTTCGCCGATCTCCATCGCATCATTCTGCCGCGTGGCGAAGAGCGTGCCGCAGGGATGATGCTGCTCAACGAGCGCCACGCCTTAGTCGACATACGATATCGTGAATCGCTGCGCATCCTCAGCCGTGCCGGAGTAAGCATCGATGCCTTTGATTGTTACGAATTCACGAAGATCGGCATGACGCCCGCGTCCTTGGTTCTGGCGGTAGCGCGATCGTGAGTGAAGGCATGCGAGTCGCGATTCTTTCCGATATTCACGGGAATCTCGTCGCGCTCGATGCCTGTCTTGCCGATCTTGCGTCGCAGGGGGGAGCCGATGCAATTGTCGCAGCCGGCGATCTCTGTGCCGATGGGCCGCGCCCGCGGAAAGTGCTTCAACGTCTCTCCGAAGTCGGCGCGCAGTGCGTGCGCGGCAACACCGACCGCTATCTTGCGATGCCCGGCGAAGAACGTTTCGAAGGCGAAGAGGCGCGTTTAGCGTGGACGCGCCGCGAGCTTGGTGAGAAGTGGCTCTCGTGGTTGCGCGATCTTCCATTTGCGCTGCGTATCGGGGAATCGCCCGACGAACTGCTCGTCGTCCATGCAAACCCCGCCAACGATGACGAACATCTCTGGCCCGATGCCGACAATGCAACGCTGGAGCGGATGATCGGCTCCGAGGCGGCATCGGCGATCGCTTTCGGGCACCTCCATCTACCGTACGTGCGCTTGTGGCGCGGAAAGTTGTTGGTCAACGTCGCCTCGGCCGGACTGCCGAAAGACGGCGACCCGCGCGCGTGTTACGCGATTCTAACCTTGCGTTCGGGCGGCTGGCAAGTGAAGCATCGCCGCGTTGAATTCGATGTGAAACGGGTCGCCATGCAACTCGCGGAGTGCGGTATTCCGGGAAGCATGCGGTTGGTCGCGACGCTGCGCCGGCATCGTTATAAACGTTTGACCAGTATTATCCCGTGAGTGCATCCGCGTTACGGATCGACGGGCTCGTCAAGCGCTACGGCGATTTTGTCGCCGTCGACGGTATCTCCATGGATGTGCCGCAGGGCGCCTTTTTCGGCTTTCTCGGGCCGAACGGCGCCGGAAAGACGACGACCATCGGGGCGTGTGTCGGCCTCGTGCGGCCGACCGCCGGGAAGATCGAAATTTTCGGATATGATACCGAGCGGCAGTGGCGCGAGTCACGTCGCTTGATCGGCCTCTGCCCGCAGGAAATAAATCTCGATCGCTACCTTTCGATTCGCGATATTTTGATCTATCAGGCCGGGTACTTCGGCCTTCGTGGCCCGAAAGTACGCGCGCGCGCGGACGAACTGCTCGAACGTTTCGCGCTTTCGGATAAGGCGAACGGCGAATATACAAAACTCTCCGGCGGAATGAAGCGCCGCCTGATGATCGCCAGATCGTTGATTCATTCACCGAAACTGTTGGTGCTCGACGAGCCGACCGCGGGTGTCGATGTCGAACTGCGCCTCGAGCTTTGGGATTTGCTTCGCCGTCTCAATGCCGACGGCACGACGATCGTCCTGACGACGCATTACTTGGAGGAGGCGGAGGCGCTCTGCAAGCGGATCGCCATCGTTCGCGCGGGACGAATCGTGACCGAGCAGGATACGACCGACCTCGTTCGCGACCGCGACCTGCAAGACGTGTTTTTGGAGCTGACGCGATGAACGCGGTGATGCCGGTGAACTGGGTTGGGCTCTTGACGGTTGCGAAGCGCGAGATCGTACGGTCGCTTAAAGTCATCAATCAAGTGGTCTGGCCACCGGTGATTACGACGCTCCTGTACGTTTTTGTTTTCGGCCTCGCTATCGGGAGCCGTATTCAAAATGTCGGCGGGGTGAGCTACGCACAGTTTCTCATTCCGGGCTTGATCATGCTGCAGACGATTTCGACGGCGTACGACGAGTGCGCGAGTTCGTTTTTTCAAGGGCGATTTATGAACTCGATTCAAGAGTTGCTCGTCGCACCGCTTGCCGCCGGAGAGATTCTCGTCGGCTTTCTCATGGGAAGCCTCGCGCGGGCATTCTTAATCGCACTGCTCATCGGCGGGCTCGGCGTGCTGCTCGTTCACGCGGTGCCGCAAAACTGGTGGCTCGCCGTGCTCTGCATCGTTATCGTGACGACGCTCTTTTCCTCACTCGGCCTGATCTTCGGCATGATGGCCGAACGCTTCGATCACATCGCCGCTTTCGTGACGTTTGTGATTACGCCGCTGACCTTCGTCGGGGGTGTCTTTACCTCGGCGACGATGTTGCCGGAGAATCTTCGCTCGATCGAACTCTTCAATCCGATCTTCTATATCATCGATGCATTTCGCTATAGCTATACCGGCACCGGATATCTACCGCTCGGCTATTCACTCGGCGCCGTCACCATTCTCGCCGTCGTCGCCGTGGCCGTCGCGCTCCGAATGATTGCGATCGGGTATAAACTGCGCGCCTAGCCTTCCCCATCGCTTGGGGGGCTTTCGGCGATCGCCTGTTTTGGCGCCGTTGCGAAGAGCCGCTGCAGAAAGTACGCCAAGAGCGGGATCACCCAGATCCACCGCAATTCGATGAGCTTGGGATCGACGGCAAAGAGCACGGCGACGATGGCGAAGGAGAGCATGAAGAGCTCCGAACGCAAACCTTCGCGCCAATCGGGGCGCGGCGCGAGCGGATCGGCGGCGATTGGAACGATGCGTGGCAGGAGTGCCGGAACCTGCAACGCGTACCGTTCGTACGCATCGACAAAACGTTGGTGAAGAAGCTCGCCTTCGTGGTGCGCGAGGGCGACGAGAAAGAGGAACGTTCCGAAGAGGAGTATCGGGATGCCGATTGGCGGGATGAAAAGCGCGATCCAGGGTAGCGCGAGCAGATTTCCCAAATAGAGAGGATTTCGCACGTAGCGAAATGGTCCGGCAACGATCAGTCGTGCCGCCGACGCGTTGTGCGCCCACACGATTGCCGAGCGAAGATATGCCGCGCCCCAACTGCGCATGAGGAAAGCGGCGATCGCAAAGAGCGCGCCGATCGCGAAAATCCAATGGAACCGCATGTAGGAATTATCGGCGAGTTGCCACGCAGTCGGTTGCGTTGACTGGTGCATGACCATCGAGATGCCGTAGGCAAGGCGAAAACTGAGGAAAATAATCAAGAGGATCGTGATGCCGCGCATGCGATACCAGAGCGGGGATGGATTCAATGTCGTGGCTCCTCGTCGGTGAAAAATGGGT
>JAJXVC010000104.1 GCA_021782295.1 bacterium
CGACTGCTCCCACCGCAGCGAACCGGGCTGCGCGATACGCGACGCGGTTACGCGCGGCGAGATCGCCGCATCGCGCTACGACAGCTACACGCGCTTCTTAAGCGAACGCTAGCGTTCGGCGCTCGCTCCTCGTTCCTCAGGTGGGGTCGCGTTGTTCGCCTTCGGGGCGAGACACTTCAAGGCATCAACGATGGAGAACGTGCTTCGAAAACTCGAGGGCAAGCACGATAACACCAACCAGAAGCCCCCACCTTCCCGTGTAAATTCGCCAAGCCGTGGGGCGACGTACGATAAGGATCCCAAAAATAATCGTCAGAATTACCAAAAGCGCGACAACAACAATGACGTTCATATGCATGCAACATCCTTACAAGAAGTTCGTAGAACTTCCTTGGTCGTCACCCCATTGAGTGCGCTACGCGGGTGCTCGGAGTTGCAGCATCGGTTCCGATCTTCTGCTGTCACAGCAATCGCGTGAAGAGATGCGATAGCAACGGCGGTGTCGGTTCTGCAAGAATCTTCACCACGATAGCGATGACGCAACTTTGTTCGTGGAACGTTCACAATTTGGGCGCGAGTTCTTCTCCGCCTTCGTGGTTGCAGATGGTTTATTATTTGAGGCCTTCCTAAAACAGAAACGAATTGAAAAATTCGAACACTCGTTAAGCAACCTATCCGTTGGTAACACAAGAACATACTATCCAGCGCATTTTGTGCGATTTCCGCGAAAGGAGTAGTTCTTTGCGTTTTCTTGTGTCCGCGAGGGCCCGTCAAAGGGTTCACTCTCTTTATTTATTGGGTTGTGTCGCTCTCGTGAGCTTCGTGGTCGCTTGTGGCGGCGGAGGCTCTGCCGGATCGAGCGGAGGGTCACCCGCGACGCTCGCAATGGGAAGCGTCCAATTTACGATTACCGAGCCCTATACTCCCATTCCGTCGACGAGTCGGAGTCCGCAGTTCTCCGTCCCGTCAACAACCCAATCGCTCTCAATCGTTCTCATGCAGGTCAACGGCTCGCCGCCGCCGAGCCCAGCAAGCGAAACAACAAATCTCGGCTCAAGTGCGCCGGGGTGCACGACGACGGCCACGACATTAACGTGCCAGGTCACTGCACAGGCGCCGGCAGGCAACGATAAGTTTTCCGTCGTTACGTATTCGCAACCAAATGAATCCGGTAATTTGCTCGGTGCAGGCGCGCTGATCGTCAACGTGGTCGCGGGGCAGACGGCCCAAGCGCCGGCCACGCTCACGGGTACGGTCACGAACATCGCCGTAACGGTCGTCGGGAGCGTCCCCGAAGGGATGGCAACCACGCTTCCGGTTCAGGTCGTGGCAAAGGATAGCAAAGGCTATACGATTATCGGAACGTACGCGAACCCGATTACCCTCGCTGATTCCGATACCTCGGGGAGCACGACATTATCGGCGACCTCATTGTCGGCCGCCGCTGGAATAAACCTTGCATACAACGGTGCGCAGATGAGCACACCGGTATCGATCTCGGCCTCGGCAAACGGCGTTCCCTCAACGTCGATTACCAATGCATCATTCCTTCCGCTCACCACTGCTCCGGCGGTGAATGCAGCAAGTTTGACGTATACGGAGAGCGATACCTATACAACCGAAACGATCGGGAGCCCGGGGCCCACGCCGACGCCGTCGATTTCCACATATACATATACGACGACATTTTCGACAGGGGCGACGTACAACGGCACCTCCGGTTTGGTAAAAGCGGAGACCGTATATCCCCAGCCGACCGGATCGCCTGAAATCGATGATGCCTACTATCAATGGGCGCCAGGACCCGCTGCCGGATCGTGGGCGTTCGGGTTCGTGGGCGAGAATTACACCGCGCAGCAGTATACATCAACGGATGTATGCAGCGCGCCATATTCGGAGCAATGGGTTGTCCCGCTCCCGCAAAGCTGGGACTACTTCGCAACGACAGATGGCTCATGCACGTTTACGGATACCAGTACCTCCGCAAATCCGTACGTACACGCCGGTACCTTCTTTGCCGATGGTTCAGGTTCTTCTACGTACACGTTCCCCGTCAGTACGCCGTACCCAACTGGTAGCGTGTTAGCTTTCGTCCAAAATTCCGACGGGACGCTGCTGATAACAAACAATGATGCGTCTAATGGGTCATCGATCGTTGCAGTCGGGACCCCTGCTCCAGGTGCGGCGACGATTCCGTTGGAGGTGCAGACCTTTCCAGGTGCGCTTCCAAGCCCCGGCACCTCTGGAACTCCGGCGCCTGTAGCGACCAGCGAACCAAATTGGTATAGTACCGCCGGGCTTCCGAATGGTGTCGTTCCAAGTCCGCTTCAATCAGGTGTCTACACGACGGTCGGATCGACTTCATTGCCGGCGCAATGCCCGATTTCAGCGAGCATTCTCGGAACATCACCGACGGTTTCGGAGCTCGATTACCTGTATACGCTCTTGGATCCCTCAGGAATGTACAAGACACATACGGATCGTCTGTTTTTCGTAAATGGACTTGGCGACGTATGTGATCTTTACACCGATTCCGAGTACGATAACTGGAACGAACAGGAAGCGGGATTCCCAGGTGTGACGTACCAGCCGACGACGCTATCCGTTACGAGTGGTGCGGACTACATTACCACTACGTCGCTGACGGCATCGATGATCGCTACGAAAAGCTTTGCAGAAGCGCTCCCCGCCGCTTCCCAAATGCTCGTTCTCGGCTCGGCGGCCGAACGCGAACGAATGCAAATACAGGCACGCTCCCGGGCGGAGCGGCTTGAGGCTCAGCGTCTCCTTGTACTACACCACCGCTTCCACTAAAGCTGGACAACGCCAGTATCTCACCCCGAGGGGCTTGCCGAAAGGCAGGCCCCTCGCCGCGTCGCTTTTGAAGGTGGGTGCGACATATATCGCAGGCGCTTGCCTAGACCCAGGAGGCCCCATGTGGTATGCTCTCCTGCGTTCCCGCACACGCGCTTTTTCCGTTTCAATCTAAGGAGTTTTCGTAGTGCCCAACATCAAGGCGGCCGAGAAGTGGACTCGCCAGTCTGCTACCCGCACGCAGCGCAATAAAGATACCAAGACCCGCCTGAAGAGCGCCTACAAGAAGGCCGTGGCGGCGAAGGACGAAGCGCTCACCAAAGAGGTCGAGGGCGAGTTCGATCGCGCGGCCAAGCGCGGCATCATTCACCCGAACAAGGCCGCCCGCAAGAAGTCGCGGCTCGCGAAGGCCGTTAAGGCCGCTGCCGTCGCGCCGGTGAAGGCGACGAAGGCGAAGGCAAAACCCGCGAAGAGCACGGCTGCCAAGCGCGCCACCGCCGCCAAGAGCAAAGCCGCGAACGCCTAACCGGCGTAGCGCAGGCCCATCGTGTCGCGACGAATCGATCTCACTCCACCGGAGGATCGTCGCGACGCGATCCCGGACGACCCCCGAGCAATCTTCCTCACCACGATGGCGCGCGAATTGCACCGCGCCGGGGTCGCCACCGATATCCTCGAGAGTACCGTCGGCAGCATCGCACATGCGATCGGACTGCCGGTGCAGATCTTCGCTCTCCCCACCTACATCACGCTCGCGATCGGATCGAATCTCCACCAACACGTGGTGATGTTGCGCGTTGCGCCGGGTACCGTCGATCTCCGCAAGATCGCCATTCTCAACCTCATCTTCGACGATCTCGTCGCCGGAAAGATCGATTTCCGCGCGGCAAGTGCGTTGCTTTCCGAGATCGATAAACGCTGGCCGCGCCATCACGCGCGCTACGACGTGCCGGCGCTGGCGATGGTCGCCCTCGGCGTCGCGGTGTTGCTCGGCGGCGGGACGCGCGAAATGATCGTCGCCACGGTGATCGGCGCCTGCGTCGGCGCAATCTCTGCGCTCGGCCGGCGCGTCGCGCTCGTCGGACGTCTCTTCGAAGTGATCGCGGCGTTCGTCAGCACGATCATCGTCGCGCTGGGAACCCACGTACTCGGCCCTACCAACGTCCTCATCGCGATCGTTGCCGGCGTCGTCGTTCTGCTTCCCGGTTATTCATTAACGCTCGCGCTCTACGAACTCGCCAACGCGAATCTCGTTGCCGGAACCGCACGGCTAGGGAAAGTGCTTTCGACGCTGCTTGCACTTGCATGCGGAGCATTGCTCGGTTTCGCCGTCGTCGGCCCATCGCTGCTCAATACCGGGAACGTCGCCACCGAACCGGTTCCCGGTTACACCTGGTTTATCGCCGCCGCCCTGATGTCGATTGGCCTGGCGATCGATCTAGATGCGCGCATCAAGGATTTTGCCTGGGTCTTCGCATCCTGCGCGGTCGCGCTGCTGAGCTCGCACGTGCTCGCACTCTCTCCTCTTCATCCGATCGCACCGTTCATCGCGGCGTTCATCTGCGGGATCGTCGCGAGCCTCGCTGCGCGCTGGCTGCGCGTTCCGCAACCGATCATGCTGGTGCCGGCGCTCTTGGTACTCGTGCCGGGCAGCATCAGTTACGAAAGCGTCCTCTTCGCCTTCCGCAGTCAAGTCAATATCGCCGTGACCTCGGCGGCAAATGCCGCGATCGCTGCGATCTTGCTCGTCGCGGGGCTGCTGCTCTCGCAGTTGCTCGTGCCGTCATCACCGTTGCTCTCCAGCGAGAATCTCGGCCGACTGCGTTAAGCGCCTATGCGTCGACGACCGTCACGAGATGGGTCGAGCGATCTTCGCGAGCGATCGGAAGAATGAGGTCGCGCACGGCGTTCCGCAACAGCGGCCCGGATTCGGCGAGCAGGGCGATGCGAAAGCGCCAGCGGTCGTTCAATCTCGCGATCGGATAGGGCGCCGGCCCGCGCACGTCGATGCGCGTGCGTTCGCGCAGAACCGTTGCGTAATGCGTCGCAAGCGCGTGCGTGCGCTCGCGGTCGAGCCCGATCACGCCTAAATACAGCATGCGGCGCGCCGGCGGGAAGCCGAGCTCCTCACGTTCGCGCAGTCCTTCGTCGACGAAGCGTTGCGCATCTCCATCGGCGAGCGCGGCGATCGCGGGATGTTCCGGAGAGTAGGTCTGAACGATCGCCTCACCGGCTTGCGCGCGACCGCTGCGCCCGCAAACCTGCACGAGCATTTGGTACGTCCGCTCGGCGGCGCGAAAATCGGGTGCGTGGAGCCCGAGATCGGCCGCGACGACGCCGACGAGCGTGACGCGCTCGAAATCGTGCCCTTTGGCAATCATCTGCGTTCCGACCAGCACATCGCCCTCGGCGATGAAGCGGTCGATGATCCGCGCGTGTTCGCCGATGCGCGTGGTGGAGTCGCTATCCATGCGCAGCACGCGCGCTTTCGGAAAGAGCCGCTCAACCTCTTCGACGACGCGCTGCGTTCCGACCCCGAATTCGCCCAACGCATCGGCTCCGCACTGCGGGCAGCGCTCGGGAATCGCGCTGTGAAAATCGCAGTAGTGGCAGCGCAATAAACCGTCCTGGCGATGAACGGTGAGCGTCACGCTGCAATGCGGACACTCCGGCGCCTTCCCGCAACTGCGACAGAGCCAGGCGCGCGCGCTGCCGCGACGGTTCACGAAAAGCAGGCTCTTTTCGCCGCGCTCGAGCCGTTCGGCGAGCGCTTCGACCAGCGGCGCACTGAAAAGCCGACGCTCGCCGCTGCGAAACGCCGATGCGAGATCGACGATGCGCACCGTGGGCATCGGTTGATCGGTTGCGCGCGTTGCGAGCCGGATCTCTTCGAGTTGCCCGGCGCGGACGGCGGCGAAACTTTCGAACGACGGCGTCGCGCTGCCCAAGATCAGCAAACCGTCGGCTAGACGCATCCGCTCGCGTGCGACCGTGAGGGCCGAATAGCGCGGCGATGAATCCTGCCGGTACGACGCATCGTGCGATTCGTCGACGATTACCACGCGCACGTCGGGCAGCGGGGCAAAGACCGCGCTGCGTGCCCCGACGACGACGTCGATCTCTCCGCGCGCGCAGGCCTGCCATGCGTCGTAGCGCTCGCGTTCGGAGAGCGCGGAGTGCAACACCGCCAGCCGCGTGCCGAAGCGCTCTTCGAAGCGGCGCGCCGTCTGCGGCGTCAGCGCGATCTCCGGCACCAACACGATCGCGCGGCCGCCCGCGGCGAGCACGCGTTGCACGAGATCGAGATAGAGAAAAGTCTTGCCGCTCCCGGTGACGCCGTGCAGCAATACCGATGCGAATTTCCCGGCCTGCTGCAGTTCGGCGAGCCGATCGATCGCGCGGCGTTGCTCGGCAGTCGGCGGAAATGCCGCAGCGGCGACCGGTGCGTGTGCCTCGCGCGGTTCGGGCGCGCGCTCTTCTTCAGCGATCGCTCCGGCGGCGATCGCGCGTGCGATCGTTACCCGCGAATAGCCGGCAAGCAGCGCATCGGCAAACGGCATCCCCGGCTGCGCGCGCACTAATGCCGCTAACGCCGCCGCCTTCGCACCGCGCACTTTACTTTCGCCCGGAACCAAAACACGGACGCGATAGGGTACGTACGCGGGTTCGACGTTACGCCGTTCGCGCACGAGCGCTCGATCGCGTACCAATGCCGTAATCTCCGCAAGTAATTCGCTGCGCGTGCCGACGCGGCGCGCCGCCGGGTGGCGCAACAGGCTCTCCGGCGAGGTGCCTTCGGGGAAATCATCGCGCATCACCGCGAGCAGCGCTTCGCCGCGTTCGCGCGCGATCTCGCGCGTCCGCTCGCCGAGCACGAGCCGCTCCTCGACGTGCGGCAGCGCGCTGGTAAGCACGACGCAGCGCAGCGCTTCACCGAGCGTCGAGAGATCGTGGCGGGCA
>JAJXVC010000105.1 GCA_021782295.1 bacterium
CCATTCTTGGCGGAGAGCCTACCGATGAACGAGCACCCGACCCTTGAAGCGCCCGAAGCGCCCGTGCAGAGCATGATTTTCGAAACGGCTCCGCCATCCGGCTCCGCTGAAGCGACCTCCGAGACCACCGCTCCTCACAGCACCCCCGAGCCGACGCTCGATGCCGCAGTCGAGCCGACGCTCGATGCCGCACTCGAGGCCGCTCCGGCGGCCGCCGCACCCCCCGCGGCCGAACCCGCCGCACCGAAGGGACCGACGCCGGAGCAGCTCGCTGCTCGGCAGCGCGCCCAGGAGCGCTGGGAAAAGCTCGTTGCGGCGCATGCCGAGGGTGAGAGCCGCGAGGCGCGCGTCAAATCACTCGTGAAGGGCGGGCTCCTCCTCGATATCGACGGCTATCGCGCCTTCCTCCCGGCAAGTCAGAGCGGCGAGCAACGCGGCGCCGCGCTCGACCCGCTGGTCGGCACGAAAATCCAGGTAAAGATTATCGACGTCGATGAAGCGCGCAAGCGCCTCGTGGTCTCGCGTCGTCGCGCGCTCGCTCAAGAGCGACGCGAGAGCCGCGCGGCGACGATTGCTGCGCTCGAAGTCGGGAAAGAGTGTGACGCAACGGTCGTTCGACTCACCGACTTCGGTGCATTCGTCGATCTCGGTGGTGGAGTCGATGCGCTCGTGCCAATGAGCGAGCTCGATTTCGAGCGCGTCGCGAAAGCCGCCGATGTCGTCAGCGTCGGAGAACAGCTTCGCGTGCGGATTCTCCGCGTCGAAGGAAACGGCAAGAAGATCGCTGCTTCACGGAAAGCTCTGCTCGCCGATCCGTGGCGCGACAATGCAGCGCTCCTCCGTAACGGCTCGACCATTGAAGGGACGGTCGTCGCCCTCGAACCGCGACTCTCCGTCGAAGTCGCCCCGGGTATCGTCGGAAACATCTCCGACCGCGAAGCGGATCCTGCCGATTATGCGATCGGCGAGAAGGTCGAGGTGACGATTCGTTCCCTCGATATGCGCGCCCGCCGTCTACGTTTAAGCGTTCTTCACGGCACCCCGGCAATGAGTTCGACGGGCTTTGCCCCACTCGGGCAGGAGCTGCGCCGCTAGGCGCAGCCCCCACTCGGCTGCGGTTCGCGCAGCTATTGCCCCATCAGCGGCAGACGTTCGTGCAACGCCGCATTCGCCAACGCACGGAGCGTCTCGAGATGCGCGCGCGTGAGTTCGTCGAGCCCCTTCCGTTGCAACCCGGTCGTGCTTTCATCGCGGAGATTCACGAGCTCTCCACGCGCCAGCGCCTGTGCGTCGCTGGGCGCACCTTGCATCGGATGCAGCCACATCATCGCCAGTCGTTTCGCAAACGCCATCTGAAGGTTGCGTTTGATCACGCCGTCGTGTTCGACCATTCCGTTGGCAAGGTCGCCGAAGATCGTCGCCTGTGCCCACGTGAAGAGGTCGGTCAAACTCATCGTCGAGTTTGCACGATACTTCGTGTGGATATCGGCGATCCGCTGTAGCGTCAGCGGAGCGAAGATTTCGTTGAGCGCGGAATTTTGCGCCGCATTCACCGTCTCGACGACCGGTATATCGTGTCGCGGAGTCGGATTATAGGCCCAGGTTCCATTCGTAAACGAACTCACCTCGGAGTAGGTGAGGCTCCGCAAAACGTGAGCATTGAACTGCCATGCATTGTTGTCGAAGAGTTCGCTTGCGAGCAGATTCCATGCACGAACTTCCTGCTTGCGCGGAACCGCGGTGAGCGGTAAGGGAGCATGCGGGTCGGTCCGCCAGGCGCGCGAGAGGTACTCGCCGCCGATGGTGTGTGCGGCCATCAGCGAGCAGCGAAGATCATCCATGAACGGATACGTGAAGGCAAGGCGCGCTTCATCATAGGCGTGTCCCGGCGACGGGAATCGCGCGAGAACCGCGTTCATGAGTCCACGCATCATTCCGACCTGCCCTTCGCACCAGTGTAAAGGGTGATCGGTCAACATGAACTGGAAAACGCGCGGGTCGATTGCGTGGCCCGTGGCGAAATCGACGTCTTCGTCGGAAGCGAAGCGATAGTACGGGTTCGTCCACTTCGATGCCCAGCGTTCGAGCGTCGGGAGTTCGGCTCGCGGCGTCTTCACACCGATGTAGCCGTATCCGTATTTAATCGCGTGGTAGTCGTATGGCCCGAGCACGAGTTGCTCGTAATCGCCCTGCGACGTACCTTTGGGCCAGAGATTGATCGGGTTGTACGCCATGACCGAGGTCGAGACGCCGTATTTGGAGGTGAAGGCTTTGCTCTGCAGATCCTTCGCCGTGTAGGCCATCGCACTGATGAAGTTGTGCTGGAGGCCGAAATCGTGCCCGGATTCGTGCAGAACGGTCGAGCGAATCGCTTCGAGGACGAATTTGTGTTCGGCGGCAGCCGAATCGGGAAGACCGCGCGCCGGGGCGATCAGGAAGCGGTAAGCACGCCCAGCAGTCCCTTCGACTGCATCGACATTGATACCGACATTGAGTTCTTCGCCGGTACGAGGATCGCCGATGATCAGCGCCTCGGCCCCATACTGCGGCTGCGTCGTATCGACCCAACGCACGACGTTATAGGAGAGGTTCTCCGGGTCGGCGTTCGCCGGCAACTGCTGCACTTTCACCGCGTTGAGAATGCCGATCTTCTGAAAAGCATCGTTCCACGTGAGTAGTGCGGCGCGAATGGTCGCACGATAGGCGACCGGGACGTCGTTACTGATCGAGAAAACCAACGGATGCGTCGCGATCGACGGCTTTCCGGGGGTCTTCGGTTTAAAGTTCCAGCGGAGAATATAATTCACGTTTCGCGTTTCGTGCGAATCGTTGGCGAAATCGAGACGCGGGATGCTGAAAAACCCGACGCGCGCGTCGTAGATGCGCGGGATGAAACCATCATGCGGTTCCTGGAGAATATTATAGGTGATTCCGATTTCGACACTACGCGGATCGGGTACGTTATCGATCGTATTCGGATCGAAACTCGCCCAGGTCTGCCGAACTTGTAAGACGTCGTTCTTCGGGAAGGCTTTCGCGCCGCTGAAAAAACCGCGCGACGGATCGAGATGATAACCGTGCATCGGATTGCGGATCGCTTGCGAGAAGACCGCATTGTAATCTGCGACATCGCCGAGAAAGGACGCCGCGGGAATGACGATATTGCCGGTCTTTGCATCGCGTGCGACGATCGGAACGATCGCGATCACCGAGGCCGGCATCGATTGTTTGGCCGCTAGAGCCTGCGGCGTTCCGGGTTTGGTCTGAACGATACGGTTGGGCCAGCGCAGGGCAATCTTTCCGTCGGCTCGATCGAATTCGAAGATGCGCGTCGGTGCGACGTACGGCTCACCGGCAGCCGGGCCGAAACCACCGAGCCCGGTCGAGGGCACCGAGGTCTCGATGAACGATCTCCCGATCTGCTTCGGCGAGAGCACAAAATAATACATTCCCGCCTTGCGGATGAGGGGAATGAGCCCCGGTTGGAGCTTTGCACCCTTGATAAAAACCGCGTACGGGGCGGGCTGCGGCCCTCCGCCCGGCGCCATCTGCGCACGAGCTGTCCCCCCCGATAGAACGGCGACCAACGCAAGCGCAGCCGCACCTGCCATCGCAAAACGACGCACGAAACCTCCTACATAAGCATCCCGGATCCGGGATACGAGCGAGCAAAAGAGACTTTTCGCGCTCTTTCGCAGCGGCGCTCTCGCTCCCCCGCCCGGCGACGGCTCGCCGGCTAGGCGCTTCCTCCAGAGCGTGCTATACTGCGCGGGTTCCCCACCGTCGAAAGGTTCCTTGAAGCGATGCGCCGCGTACTTTTTATTGCCGTATTTTTTCTCCTATTTCCGCCGTTGACCACCCTTGGCGCCACGGGCGCAAGCAACTCAACGGTAGCCTGCAAAGGGAGCGCGTTGCGTTCGGTCGCGAGCCGCACGCATAGCAAGGTGAATGCCTGCATCGCCACCCTCCATCGTTTCATTCTCGAGACGACCTACTACCAGAATGCATCGCTCCTCGGCGGCACTGCCCTTGCCGCTTTCCCGGAGGCTCGTTTTCGTTATGGCCTCGCTCCGCGCATCGAGGCCTTTCTGGATTACCCATCGGAGATCGCGAAATCCGGGAGTCGCGGTAACGGCGTCTATTTTATGACCGGTGCGGGCATCGGCGCAAAGGTGGGGCTCGGGGAATTTCACAACGCGTACTTCTCGATATCCGGAGAAGAGCACCCACCGCTCGGGGCACTTGCCAATACCGCGATCGTCCCCGACTCGCTCTACAATCTCTACGCGAATTGGTCGCCGGCACGTACGTGGTCGTTCGGAGCATCGCTGGGACGATACGTCTATACGCAAAGCGATATCGGTGTCGCGCAGGTCGTCACGCCGACCGCGGCATTTTCCGTCAGTCACGATCTCAATCTTCGCTACGGACTCACCGCGGAAATTTCGACGCAATCGGTCGCCGCGTATGGCGGCGGCGCGCAAACCACCGGCACGATCGCCGTTCAACGCGTTCTGAACCCAAAATTACTTTTTTCGCTCGAGATCGGCACCGCGTTTAACGCCAGCGCCGACAGCAAGCCGCACTACCTCGGCTTTGGATTCATCTTTCGGTAGAGCAGTCTCGGCATCACGCGACGGTGATGCCGCTCCCCCGGACGAGCGAACCGATCCGTACCGCCTCTGCAACGCCGCCGCTCCGTAGCGCGGCGAGAAACCGCTCGAGTTCGCTCTCGGGAAGCGCGATTAAGAGCCCGCCGGAGGTCTGTGCATCGGCAAGCGCGAGACGCACTTCTTTGGGGACCTCGTCGCTAAAATGCGCCCCGTCGGCGATTGCCGCATCGAGATTCGTTCTCGTGCCTCCAGGTACGATGTTCTCGCGAGCGAGTTCGAGCACGCCCGGAAGCAACGGCACGCTCTTCGAGTCAATGTTCGCGCCGAGTTCCTTCCCGAGCATCTCGTGAAGGTGCCCCAGCAGCCCGAACCCGGTGACATCGGTCATCGCGCTCACACCGAAACGCAACGCGCATTCCGAAGCGTGTCGATTCAACCTGGACATCGAGGCAACCGCCGGGGCGAGCGCCTCGGCACCGATCGTATCGGAGCGCCGCGCAGTCGTGAGAATTCCCGTTCCGATCGCTTTCGTCAGCACCAGCGCATCGCCGGCGCGTCCGGAATTGTTCCGCACGATCCGCTGCGGATGCACCATGCCCGTTACGGCAAGTCCATACTTCGGCTCATCGTCTTTTATCGTGTGCCCACCGATCACCGCGATCCCCGCCGACGCCGCGCTATCGACCCCGCCGCGCAGGATTGCGGCGATCGTCTCCGCCTCCATATTCTCGGGGAATGCGGCGATCGCTAACGCGAAGAGCGGGGTTGCGCCCATCGCGTAGATATCCGATAGCGCGTTCGCTGCAGCGATTCGGCCGAAATCGTATGGATCGTCGACGATCGGCGTGAAGAAATCCAACGTCGCGACGATCGCATGCTCGTCGTCGAGACGATAGACGCCCGCATCGTCGGCGCTCGCCGTGCCGACAAGAACGCGCGGGTCAAGAATCGGGGGTAGGTCGCGCAGAACCTGCGCGAGCGCACGTGCGTCGAGCTTCGACGCTCAACCCGCGCAGCTTGAGAGATGGGTCAGTCGCGTGATATCGGTCTTCGTCACCTCGGCACTCGCTAGTGGAAAAAGATCGAGGCAAGGCTGCCGATAACGACACCGCCGACGAATATGATACCGAACGTCGCCACGAGCACCTTTCGCGGGAAAACCTTCCGCACGATAAAAAGCGAGGGCAGACTGATCGCCGGAAGCGTCACGATCAACGCAATCGCCGCGCTCATGCTCATTCCGTGCGCGAGCAGCGTTTGCACGATCGGCACTTCACCCGCCGTAGGGACGACGAAGAACGTACCGGCAAGCGCGACCAACGCCGTGGGAAGAATCCCCGCGGTATGCAACGTCAGCCCCGGCGGGAAGAGAAACGCACGCAGTGCGCCGAGCAATAGGACGATCGCGATGTAGCCTGGGAGAATGGCGACGATCTCGTTCCACATCTCCTTGATCCAGGCCACCGATAGCGAGCGGAGGTTTGCATCGGGGCGTTCGATCGGTGCGAGTTCAAAACTCGGCGCATCGATCTCCGCGTTCGGCAGCGCGGCTCCAAGGCGATGCGCGACGGCAACGACGACCGCGATCAACAGCACCGCCGAGATCAGCCGAATCGCCGCAAATTGCCATCCCAAAACAAAACCCATAAAGATGAGTACCGCGGGATTGAGCAACGGATTACCGAGGAAGAACGCCAACGCCCCTTCCATGCTGGTGCGCTGTTTGCGCATACCGACGACGATCGGCGCGGTGCAGCAGGTACACATCATGCCGGCCAACGAGATTGCACCGGCGATCGCGGCCGAGCGCGCGTTCGCCGCGCCGAGGAGCCGGAGCAGCCACTTCCGCGGAACGAAGACTTGAATCGTCGCGCCAAGGAACAACGCGAGAACGACGGCGGTCCAGACGGCGTTAAAGTATGCAAAAGCGTACTGCCATGCAGCAGCCCAACCAAGCGCGGGCGGAGCGGCGCTCTCCCCGCTGACCATCGACGGACCGATCGAGTGCGTCGCTGCGGCAAGGTGCGCTTTTCCCCAATAGGGAGCCCAT
>JAJXVC010000004.1 GCA_021782295.1 bacterium
AGAGCAACGATTGCAATTCGCGTTCGAGGGTCAACCCGGCTTCCAACGGCATCTCTGCGCCGCTTTGGACCGCGCGCTTGATATGTCCTACCGCCATCGGAGCCTTGTTCGGCGTGCAGAACTGACGTGCATACGCGAGCATCTGCTCGCGAAAACTCGCGCCATCGCCTTCGATGATCTCGTTGACGATTCCCCAATCGGCAGCTTGTTCGAAGCTAAAAGTTTTACCGGTCACCATCAGTTCGATCGCCCGCGATTTCCCAACGAGTCGAGCGAGACGCTGCGTACCGCCGGTGCCGGGGAGAACGCCGAGCGCTACCTCGGGAAGGCCGATTTTCCCCGCGTCCTTCCGAGCGATGCGAATATCGGCGGCCATCGCGATCTCCATTCCGCCGCCGACGCAGTGCCCGTTGAGCGCAGCGATAACCAATTTCGGCGTCTGCTCCAAGCGCGAGAGCGTTTCGTTGGCGTGCAGGCAGAACATATACTTGAACTCCGGAGTCACCGAATTGAGCATCGCGATATTAGCGCCCGCCGAAAAGAATTTATCGCCTTTGCCGATGAGGAGAATCACCTCGACGTTGGGATCGAACCGCGCATCGACGAATGCTTCGTCGAGCTGGCGCATCATTTCGTGCGTATAGGTATTTGCCGGCGGGTCATCCATCTCGACGACCGCAATATGCCCGTCAACGTGGTAGTTGATGACGCGTTTGCCTTCGAATACGCGCTCTTCGCGACCGAAAGGGGTGCCCTGGACAGCGCTGCCGTTTCCGCTCATCGTTCGTTCTCTTTTCTTTCTTGACGTGTGAGGTACGTGAAATTATGCGCGAAGGTCGCCCTTGGCGGCGATCCACGATGGGTCTTTAAAGTATTCCTTGAGCAACAGGTCGTCGGCGGGCGACGGAAGGACGCTCGCTTCGTACGCCTTCCATTCTTCTTCGGAGAGTCTCCGACCGTCGGTCGAAAAATGCCGATCCGCATACTGCCCGATCTTTCGATTGAATCTCATATCTGGAACGTAGAGTTTCTTCTCGCTGACGTTGACGTCGTTCACGCGTTGCACCGTCTGCACGACTTCGTCATAAAATTGCTCGCGCGCGCGTTCGTTGAGCGCCTCTTTATCGGCTCCGCCGTCGAGCTTATCTTCGTCGACGCGCCCTTTGATGCCCCAGGTATACGCCCATTGCGCAGAACCGGAGTGGTCGGTGCCGAAGAGATCGAGCGAGCCGGAAATCCACTTATTGTAGTATTTTTGCTGGATCTCGACGGGAATAACGCCGGCTTTCGCAATGCGGCGCAAGCCCGAGATACCTGTGCCCATGTGAAAGCTCTCCTCCCGTAGCATCGGGCCCATTGAAGCAGCGAGCGGGGCGAACGCCGAGTGCGAGAGCATCGTCAGTTGAAACTTTCCGTCGCGATCCATAAAGTTCGTGTACGCGAAGAAGTCGAGCCAGTGCGTCACATCTTCGTTAAATGCATTGAGCAGTCGGTTCTTTTTTCCGAAAGCGCGCCGTTCCAGCATTTTTTGCGCTTCGATTCGGCCTTCGCTACCAAACTGCTCGACAAGCAGATGGCACATTTGATAACCGTGTCGCGTCTCTTCGACCATAATGCGCACGAGTGCGGCGAGGTCGTACTCCGTCGGCGCGTTGTTCACCAGGAAACGTTGCTGCTCGTTCGAAGCAAACTCGGTATCGCCCTGATAGACGATCATATTCAACGCTGCATCGCGCATGCGCTGGTCGGGAATCTCGGTCACCCGCTCCCAACGGCGCCCGCCCTTAAAATCACCGAAATAGATCTCGGAGGTCGGCAATTCACCGTACTTAGCCTCAAAGCGATACCCCGGCATAAATCGTTCGATCAACTCACGATCCAACCCAATATCGTTCTGCCATGACTGAAGCAAATCGATCCAGTCGTCAAAAGTCGAGATTCGAGCAGCCATACACCCTCCGGCAAGGACTATTGTGACAAAAGAATCGCATACCGTGCAAGAAGTGATATACGATAAAAGTCTCAGCAGAGAGGTTTCGCGCCCGAATTCCTTTATTTTTAACATCTTTGGCGATATCGTTACCCGACGCGCGGGCGAACAACGGGTCGCGCTCGCGGGACTCGTTCGCCTGATGGATGCCTTCGGCGTCTCCGAGGCCGCCGTCCGACAATCGGTCTCGCGCCTCGCCCGGCAAGGTTGGCTTCAAGCCGAGCGCAGCGGCAACCGCGCCTTCTACAGCGTGACCGACCGGGGCCGACGACGTATCGAGGAACTTAGCCCGCGTATCTACGGCCCATTGGTGGATTGGGACGGCCTCTGGCGGATGCTCGTCTATTCCATCGATGAGCGGCTTCGCGACCGCCGCGATCGTTTGCGAAAGGAGCTCGCCGTCCTCGGCTGGGCGCCGCTGGCAACCGCGACCTGGATCTCCCCGAACGGCGACCTCGCTGCGGTTACCGCCGCCGCGCGCGAGGCCGAGGCGAGTGAAGGGATCGCGATCTTCGAAAGCTCGCATCGTGGGCCGGGCACCGACGCCGCCCTCGTCGCCCGTTGTTGGGATCTCCCCGGGATCGCCGCCGCCTACCAGCGATTTACCGAACTCTATCGGCCGCGATTGAGCGCCGAGCGGAGCGAGCGCCGCTTCGGCGAGCGCGAAGCATTCGTCGAACGGCTCTGGCTCGTCCACGATTATCGCAAATTCACCTACGTCGACCCCGCATTGCCGAGCGTGTTGCTTCCCGCACATTGGCCCGGCAGCGTTGCTGCGGCGATCTTTCGCGAATACTACGCGCTGCTGCAGGATCGATCGAATCGCTTCTTCGATCGGAACGCTCGCCCGTGAGTTCGATCTTCTCCCATTATCCGGCGCTGGTCGTGGAATTCGGCGCCGCGGCGGTACTCGTCGCGGCGATGCTCGCACGTGCGCTCTCGCGACGCTTCGGCATTCCTTCGATCATTACGTTACTCTTGGTCGGCCTCGCTCTCGGCCCCAGCGGCCTCAACTTCCTCCATCTCGATCTCGCTGCGCCGGCGACGAGAGCGTTGCTCTCGCTCTGCGTGGTCATCGTGCTCTTCGAAGCAACGCTCCGCATCGATATCGGGAGGCTGCCGAAACGTCCGCTTTTTTTGCTCGTCATCGGCGGCGCGAGCATAACGCTGCTGGTGATACCGCACCTTGCCCGCGCATTCGGGCTCTCGACGATCGTCGCAGCGATGCTCGCCTCGGCCTGTATCGTCACCGGCCCGACGGTGACCGGGCCGCTGCTCGCGCGATTGCGATTGCGCCCGGAATTGCGACATCTGCTCGAATCGGAGGGCATTCTTCTCGATGCGATGGGCGTGATCGTCGCCGCCGCGACCTTCACTTCGTTCACCACACGCGAGCGCGGCCCGTTTCTGACGGCACTGGCGACGATCGAGCGACTCGGTTCGGGCGCGATCGTCGGGCTCATCATCGGATCGATCGGACTCTTCTTGCTGCGTCGCTTCGCGCGCTCGTGGTCGAGCGATGTAACGAAACTCTTGCTGCTCGCGCTGGCATTCGGGGCCTATGCACTCGGCGAGTTCGTCGCACAGGAGAGCGGCTTGACCGCGATTATCGCTTGCGCGTTAGTCGTCGATTTTCGCGGCCTTCCCAGCGAACGATTGCTGCGGTCGTACAAAGAGGATCTCTCGATCCTCGCACTCTCGACGGTCTTCGTGCTGCTTGCATCCCAGATACGAATCGCTTCGGTGCTTCCGCTCGTCGGCGTCGGTGCGGCGATCTCCGGAACGCTCGTTCTTCTTCGCATTATCGTCGTCGCAATCGCGACGGCGCGTTCGACGCTCGACATTCGCGAGCGGATCTTCGCTTGCACCGTCTTTCCGCGCGGCATCGTCGCCGTCTCGCTGGCGACCTACTATGCAACGCAACTCACGGCATGGGGTTTCCGCGGCGGCAATCGGTACTCCGAGGTGCTCTTTGTCGTCATCGTGCTAACGGTTTCCGTTTCGTCGGCTCTCTCGATCATCGCATCGCGCGTGCTGAAGCTGCGCCGACCCGTCGTCGTTCTCGCCGGGATCGACCCTGCAAGCACCGAGCGTACGCGCAAGTTGGAGGAAGAGGGCTATGTGGTCGTTCTCGCCGATACCGACGAAGCGAGCGTCGCCTTCGCGCGCTCGCAAGACTGCGATGCGGCATTTATCGAGTCCGAGAGCCGCATCGGCGAATTACTCCGCGAGCGCGGGGCCTCGGTGCTCCTCGACGACGGGAACCCACGCTGGGCACGACTCGGCAAGGGGCTCCTGCCGCCCCACATCACGCGCGTTCTCCCAATCGCCGATGCGAACGAGAGGAAGCCGCAGCCCGGATAGCGCACTCTGGACGGCTATGCCACGACCGTTTATCATTGCCGGCGCGCTGCTCGCGCTCGCGCTCTCCGTTGTCGCCTGTAACTCCACTAATGGACTTGCCGCTTTTACGACGCCGACGGCGGCACCGACCGTCTCGCCGACCGCGAATCCCACGATTACCACTGCATACGTGAGGGTCACCGCCTCCGCAACGCCGGTTCCCAATGTTTCCGTCTCACTCTGCACGAGCGGCGGTTGCGCGGTTCCCGCCAACGTTCTCCAGCAACTCACCACCAATGCCTCCGGCGAGGTTGAGTTTACCGGAATGACACCCGGAACCGTTTACTGCTTCTTCACGCAGTCGATTGCATCGGGCAGTACCACCACGTACCAAGCGTGCACTTCGAACTGGCAGGGGACCTCGTCCAACTACCCGATCGCGCTGGGAACCTAATCCGGCGGCCGCGCCGCAGTTACACGCCGAATGGATTCATCGCGCGCTCTCCGATCTGGAGCAGCGCGCTTTTCGTTTCGCTGTAGAGCGAGAGCGTATCGGCCGAAAGATCGCGCCCGTATCCTGAGGATTTATAGCCGCCGAACGGAACGCCCGGAAAGACGGAGTACGGCGCATTGACCGCGACGGTTCCGCTCCGAAGCGCGCGAATGACGCGATGGGCGCGCCCGACATCGCGCGTCCACACGCTCGCGGCGAGCCCATAATCGGAGTCGTTCGCCATCGCGATTGCTTCGCGTTCGTCGCGAAAGCGTGAGAAAACAACGACCGGTCCGAAAATTTCCTCGCGCGCGATGCGCGTACTCGGGTCGGCCTCGAAGGCGGTCGGTTGCCAGAACATTCCTTCGGAAAACTCGCCGCCGATCCGCGCCGCCTTTCCGCCGAAGATCAGCCGCGCCCCGTCTTCGATCCCGGACGCGCAATAGCGCTCGATCTTTTCGAATTGTTCGCGAAGCGTAATTGCGCCGATCTGCGTCTGCGGGTCGAGCGGATCGCCTTGACGCAACCCGGCGCTTCTTGCTGCAAACGACTCAAGAAAGCGATCGTACACCGATTCGTGGACGAGTACGCGCGAGCGCGCCTCGCAGGCCTGACCGCTGTTATAATAAATTGCATAGATCGATGCGGCGACCGCAGCGTCGATATCGGCGTCCTCGAAAACCAACGTCGGCGATTTTCCGCCGAGTTCGAGCGTGACGCGTTTGAGCGTCTGCGCCGCCGTTGCGGCTACGGCCCGGCCTGTCTGCGTACTGCCGGTGAATGCAATCTTATCGACGCCCGGGTGTTCGACGATCCATTGGCCGAGCTCGCGTCCCTCACCGGTAACCACGTTGAGAATGCCTTCGGGGACGCCGCACTCCAGGGCAATTTCACCGAGCATGAGTGCAGTCAACGGCGTCGCAGGCGCAGGTTTCAGCACGACGGCGCAGCCGGCGGCGAGCGCCGGTGCGACCTTCCAACTTGCAAGCAACAGCGGGAAATTCCAGGGGACGATCGCTCCGACGACGCCGACGGGTTCGCGCAGCGTATAGGAAAGATAGCTCGGAAGCGGTCCGGAGAACGTCTGCCCTCCGAACGTTAAAATCGCACCGGCATAGAACTCAAAGCAATCGACGATTGCGCCGATCTCGCCTTTTGCGGTCGCCGATGCTTTTCCGTTATCGCGAATCTCCGACTCCATGATCGAGCTCGCCATCTCCCCGATCCGCGCTGCCATCCGATTGAGGATTTTCGCGCGTCGCGATGCAGGCATCCCCGACCACTTCCCGGCGTCGAACGCGGCGCGAGCAGCGGCGACTGCTGCGTTGCAATCGGCCTTCGATGCATCGGCGACGCGCGCGAGTTCTTTCCCGGTCGCAGGATTGTAGTCGATGTACGTACGCTCGGTTTCTACCCATTTACCGCCGACGAGCAGTTTCGTCGCTTGCTGTGTAGCGCTCATTTCGAAGCCATTCCCTCGAAGATCGTCGCGATCCCTTGTCCGACACCGATGCACATCGTTGCCAATCCGTAGCGTGTCCGGCGTCGCTGCATCTCGTGGAGCAACGTCGTCGCGATTCGCGCGCCGCTTGCACCGAGGGGATGACCCAGCGCAATCGCTCCCCCGTTGACGTTGACGCGTTCAGCATCGAGCCCGAGCCGAGCGATACAGGCAAGCGATTGCGCGGCGAACGCTTCGTTGAGTTCGACGAGTTCGATCTCGTCAATGCGCAGCCCGGCCGCGCGCAGCGCTCGCTGCGTCGCGGGAACCGGCCCCACGCCCATGATCTCGGGGGAGACGCCGGCGACGCCGGTCGCATGAACCCGCGCAATCGGTTGCATCGCGTGTCGTTCCGCAAAGCGCGCCTCGACAAGCAAGAGCGCCGCAGCGCCGTCGTTCATTCCCGAAGAATTGCCGGCGGTCACCGTCCCGTTCGCGCGAAATGCGGGAGCGAGTGCGGCGAGGCGTTCGTAGCGTGTATCCGGACGCGGATGTTCGTCGCGCGTTACCGATCGCTCTCCCTCTCGCGCGGCGATCTTCACCTCGACGAGTTCGCCGTCAAATGCGCCGCGCGCAACCGCCGCCGCGCATTTCTCCTGCGAAGCAAGTGCGAAACGATCCTGCGCATCGCGCGATATCCCGTCGAGATCGGCGACACGCTCGGCGGTTTCACCGAGTGAGATCGTCCACTCCTCGGGCATCTTCGGGTTCACCATGCGCCACCCGATTGTCGTATCGTAAAGCCGCGCGTCGCGCGCAAAGGGTTGCGCGCTCTTCGGCAGCACGTAGGGCGCGCGCGTCATCGATTCGACGCCGCCGGCCACGATCGCATCGCATTCGCCCCACGCAATGGCATGCGCGGCGCTGTTGATCGCTTGCAAACTCGAGCCGCAGAGCCTGTTGAAGGTGACGCCGGGAACCTCGACCGGCAGCCCGGCAAGCAATGCGGCCATCCGCGCAAGATTGCGATTATCTTCGCCGCTCTGGTTCGCCGCCCCGAAGTAGAGGTCGCCGATCTCCGTCGGATCGACTTTCGTGCGCTCGATCAACGCGCGCACCGCCGTCGCGGCGAGATCGTCGGGACGCACGCCGGCGAGCACGCCGCCGAGCCGACCGATCGGCGTGCGTACCGCATCGATCACCCAAACCTCGCGCGCGCTCATTCCGCCTCCCGTTCGCTGCCGTCCTCATCGAGCGGTGTGCCGTCGGCGAGTTCGCCCTCTTCGTCGATGTCGAGCAACCAAAGCGAGCGATGCGGACCGAAATCGGGGCCGTACTCCGCGGCGACGGCACGCAAGATGCGAGCGATGCGGGCACCGCCGATCTCCCGCCCCCACGCGATCGGGCCGAGCGGATAGTTCGTACCTAAGCGCATGGCGAGATCGACATCTTCCGCGCTCGCAACCTCCTCGTGCACCGCGATCACCGCTTCGTTGACGATCGATCCGACCAGCCTGCCGAGGATGAGCCCCGGCGAGGACGCCACGAGGACGACCCGTTTGCCGAGCCGCTCGAAGAACTCTTGTGCAAGCGCGAGCATATCGTCGTCGAGTTCATCGTGGTCGACGATCTCGATCGCGCGTTGCGATGCAAAAAGTCCCAAAATACCGTAGCCGATAAAACGCTCGGGATGGCGTGCGCGCTTGAATAACGCTTTGCTATCGGTGCTGTAAGCGTCGAAAAATATCGCGCAACTCGGATCGAGGAGTCCCTCGATCTCTAACAGGGCCTCGATGCGGTCGGTCGTTCCGTCACCGGCATCGACGGCAATGCTCAACGAAGGGTCGATGTCGACGAGAAATTCATCGTTCTCGATGCGATCGATCGCACCGAACGCTGCTTCTGCCTCGGTCGCGAGATCGTCGGCAAGGGCGCCGAAACCGAGTACGCAGATGCTTTCGTCGAACGCCTCCTCATCGGCGCGCTCCGGAGCCTCGACCGATCGCGGCGGGCGCTCGCCGAGTTCGTAGTTGTAGAAGCCTTTGCCGCTCTTTCGACCGCATGCGCCGGATTCGACGAGCTCGATCTGCGATTCCACCGGTTCGAAGCGCGGAGCGCCCGTGCGCTCGTAGAGCGAACGGCTCGTCGCCAAATTGATGTCGAGACCGATGAAATCCATCAGCGCAAAGGGGCCCATCGGAAAACCGATCCCCAACGCGAGTTCGTCGATATCTTCGATCGTTGCGACGGCGTCGTGTTCGGCATGCAGCGCCTGCAGATAGAACGGTCGCGCGACACGATTGACGATGAAGCCCGGCGTATCGCTCGCTTCAACCGCGGTTTTTCCCAATCGTTCGGCAAATTTGCGCACGCGTTCGACGGCGTCGTTATCGCTCGAATCGGTGAACACGACTTCGACCAGCGGCATTTGCTGCGGTGGATTAAAGAAGTGCATCCCGACGAAACGCTCCGGACGATGCAAGCCTTTTGCCAACTCGGCGAGCGCAAGCGATGAAGTATTCGTCGCGACGACCGCATCAGGCGCCAGCGCCGCCTCCATTGCTTGTAGCGTATCGCGCTTGAGCGTGAGTCGCTCGGGAACGGCCTCCAACGCAATTTGCGCAAGGCTCTGCGCGGGAACCGCTTCGAGTAATTGGATCGATGTACCGACGATCCGTTGGGCCGCTCGCGCCCGAGCGGCCGCATCGGTCTCGACGAGTTCAACATTTTCACCGCGCTCCGCGGCGAGCAGGGCGATGCCGAGGCCCATCGTACCGGCGCCGACGACAAGAAACGTACTCTCCATATCGGCCCCATTCGAGCAAGGGCTTCGTAAAGCCCCGTCGCACCTACCGAGCATGGATCGACCGCACTGGAAACGTCTCAGGAGCACCTACCTCATCGACTCGACCTACCTCAAAATTCGTCGAGACGAGATCGAACTTCCGAATGGCACCGTGCTCCCCGATTATTACATTCGCGAAGCTCGAGGCTTCGCAATCGTCATCGCTCGCACCACGATGCAACGCTTTCTTGCAATCGATCAGTACCGCTACGCATCCGACGATGTAGGCCTGGAGTTCGTCGCCGGATCGCTCGAGCAGGACGAAGAACCGTTGCATTGCGCGCAGCGCGAGATGCGCGAAGAGACGGGATACGAGGCCCCCGAGTGGCGCTTACTCGGCGAATTTCGCCCCGATCCGGTGCGATCGACCTCGATTGCGTATCTCTTCTTCGCTGACGGCGCCCATCGCGTCGCGCCCCCAAACCTCGAACCGACCGAACAGATCGAAGCGGCCGAGCTATCGCTCGAAGAATTGCTTGCGGCCGTTCGCGAGCGCCGCATGCATGCCGGCCCCTCGCTCTCCGCTTTTTCGATCGGCTTGGCACACGGCGTTTTCTAGCCGTTGCGTTCGGGGAATCGCAGCGCGCGCGCCGCGCGAGCGAGATCGCCGATGCTGCCGAAGGGATAGCAATGCTCGGCGGTTGCAGCGATGACTTGCGTCGATGAAGGGTGCGCACCATAGGCACCGATCGCGGCACGACAGTCGCGCGTGAGGATGTTGAGACCGCGCGAATAGGGTGTCGCCGCAGGAACGACGATCAGTTCGTGCGCCGACAAAAACGCGGGAACGCTGCGCTCTCCCCCAAGCGCAACGCTTGGATGAAGGTGTCCGATGACATGGCGAAGCCCCCCGATCCGCGGGCGATCTCCGTGATGGAGCAGCATCCCCGCGCGTTCGATATCTTCGACTAAATCGCCGAGCAGCGCTCTCCCGCGCGTCTGCCCTTCATGATTGCCTGCAACGACGATTAGCGAGCACATCTCCCGTAAATGCGCCAGCGCTGTAACGACACGATCGCCGGCGCCCTCGCTCAGTTGGGAGTGGTGGAGAACATCACCGAGCAAGATGAGTTCGCGCGCGCGATAAACGTCGATCGCCGCCGCGATGCGTTGCAGGCTCTCGTCGAGGCTCCATAACGGGAGCGCACCGCCGATCGCTTCTTCGTACCCAAGGTGGAGATCGGCGACGACGATCGACGCGGTGCTTTCCAGGAGCAGCAATCCTCCGGCGAGCGCCGTTGCGCCATCGCCGAGCGAGATCGAGAGCGCTCGCGGCCCCGCGCTCACGGCGCAATCGCCCCCGCAAGATAGGCGAGGACGCGCTCGTGAAGCGCATCGACCAACTCGCTGCGATCGGCCACGGCGACATCATCGCCGAACGATGAGGTAAGGATTCCGAAACTCATCGGCGATGCGACCGGTGGGTGCAGAATGCGCGGAGGAGCGAGCAGCGAGGCGCAAAACTGCCGCGCGCGTTCTGCATCGAGAACATCTTCGCAAACGCTCCGGAACGCTTCGCGGACGAGCGGAAAGCGAGCATCTTCGCGAACGAGTCGATCGAGAATGCGCCCGCTGTTCCAGCGTAACGAGGAGGCGCGCAGTGCTCTTCCGTTTGCTCGCCGCAGCACGAGGAGCCCGGTATTCGCAACGTAGCGGAAATGCGTTCTCAGCAGCGTCGAACCGAGGAGCCCCTCGCGCAGGTCGGGCGCGAATTCTGCTTCGTCGAAGAGTCGCTCCCACTGGGCGTCGAGCAAACGCGCGCGCGGGGGAAGTTGTAGCATGATTCCCAGATCGTCAGTGAGGATCCGCACCGAACCGCTCGCCATGCGCGCGATGCGCGTTGCTGCGACCCGCGCGAGCGCCTCATTCGCTTTTCTTCCGATTCCCGTCAGCACGACCGCACTCTGCAACCCATCGAGGTGATAGATCTCGACGATCGGGCGATCTTTCCGCGGTATCGCGCTCACCGCGAGTTGCTGTTCGATGTAGGTGACCACTCGCTCGCGAAGGTCTTCACTCAGTCCATACCGCCGCTCCAACCACGCCGCGGCTTCTGTGCGCTTACCCGCCGTAATCCGCTCGGCCAGGCCCACGCGCAGCCGTTCGATCTCTTCGACGAGCGGCGATTCGATGCCGCGAATATTCGAGTTCCATTGTGGGACCGTCGGTCGCCCGCGGTGCGCGCGCGTCGTGATTCCGGAGCGGTCGATCGATTCGACCCGCACCGTACGCCCTTCGAGAACGAAGATATCGCCGACTCGCAAACGATCGACGAAATCCTCTTCGAGTCGTCCGAACGAGCGCTCGCCGGCGATACGGACCGGAACGCTGCGTTCGTCGGGAATCGTGCCGACATTTTCAAAGAACGCCGCGCTTTCATCGCGCCCGAGCCCCCAGATGGCGTGACCGTCGAAGCCGATCCGTCGTACGTGCGCGGGTTCGCCGGCAACGCCGCCGCCGCCGAGATAGGTCGCGCAGGCGACGAGATCCTCACGCGACAGATCGGCAAAGGGTGAGGCGCGTCGCGCAATCTGCAGCAACTCGTCGAGTTCGATGCGTCGCTCGGGCACGACGCACGAGACAATCCACTGTGCGAGCACGTCAAGCGGCGCGCGCGGAACGACGATCTCTTCCAGTACTCCGTCGGTGATGCAGCGCCGGGTCGCTGCAGCCTCGATGATATCGTCACGATCCTGGGCAAGCACGACGCCGCGCGCGATATCGCCCGGGCGATGTCCGGCGCGCCCGATGCGCTGCAACGTGGTGATGACGCCGCGTGCACCGCCGATTAGCAGTACTTGTTCGATCGCTCCGATATCGACACCGAGTTCCAACGAGGCGGAGCACACGACCGCGCGCAGTTCTCCCGCTCGTAAACGCGCTTCGGTACGATGGCGCACGCTGCGCTCCAACGCGCTGTGATGAACGCCGATACGCGCATCGGACTGGCGCGCGGCGGCGTCGGCCTCGAGTGTTTCAATCGCCGCGCTCTCGCCGCTCTGCAGGCGCAGTTCGTAGGCGATGCGCTCGGTCTGGCTGCGCACGTTCGTAAAGACCAGCGTGGTGCGCGCCCGATCGATCGCCGAAGATGCGTTGCGCGCGAGCGTCGCCAACGGCGCCATCGCCCCGGTAAAGGGCGCGCGAATCTCAAGATGCGTATCGCGCATCGCGTGCGCATCGACGAGCGTATAGGGGCGGCCCGTCCCAACGAGATAGCGCGCGACGCGTTCGATCGGCGCAACGGTAGCGGAGAGCCCGATCCGCTGCACCGGTGCGCGGACGATCTCCTCGAGCGACTCCAAAAGCAGGCTCAAATGCGCTCCACGCTTGTTACCGGCGAGCGCATGCACTTCGTCGACCACGACGAAACGAATGTCGCGCAGCGTCGCGCGGTAACTCTCCATTGCGAGCATCAGCGCCAGCGATTCCGGAGTCGTCATCAAGATATGTGGTGGGCGCGAAAGCATGAGGCGCCGCTCCTCCGTCGGAGTGTCGCCGGTGCGCACGCCGGTACGCACGAATTGCTCCCGAAGTCGCCCCCTGCGTACGCGCGCCCGCTCTGAATTTGGGCGTTCGAGCATCCCCATCTCTCGCAACGGGCGGCGAACGTTATGTTCGACGTCGTACCCCAAGGCGCGAAGCGGCGAGATATAGAGGGCGAAGGTTCGCACGAACAATTCGTCGCGATCTTGCCGCTCGGCAAGGTCGGAAAAAATCGGCAAAAAGGCCGTCAGCGTTTTCCCTGTGCCCGTCGGCGAACAGATAAAAACGTGACGGCCTTCGAGGATCGCCGGAATTCCTTCGCGTTGCGGTGCACTCGCCTGAACGAGCCGTTCCGTACACCAGGTGGCGACGGAGCGGTGCAGCCGCGCGAATGGGTCTATGGTTGCTTCGATGCCATCGAATCGTTGATGAGTTTGTACGAAACTTCCGTGCGATCCGTAACGTGCTTGCCGAAGCTTCCCTGACGACGCGTCACGATGCTCTCGACGATCGCGGTGGGAACGGTCATCATCGCATTATACGTAAAATGTCCGGTCGTCTCCGAAGTGAAGGCATCCATGCCGCTCTGTTCGTACGTACGCGTCATGTCGATTAAAAACTTCGAACCCGAATGGCTCCGGATCGTATAGCCGGATTTCATCGAAGTGTGCGCCCCGGTCACCTTATACCCCCAGTGACCTTTCGCGTCGATTTGCACCGGATTAACGAAGTTCTGTCCGAGATAGGAAAGAAGCTCCATCTCTTCGATGTTGATTTTCTTCGTATGGTCGCACAGCAGCGCCGTGTCGCTATAGACGATACAGGTCGCGGGAAGAGCGGATCGAGAATTCCGCGCATGTTCGGCCACGCTCACAACCAAACTTCCATTCGGCTGAGCGGATTTTACCGTGACGTGAATCGTACCGTAGTCGGAAACACGGGCTACATACGAATTGATTCCCGAACCTTGACCACTAGAGGAAATTCCGGACGATGTCGTCGTTACTTGATTGGCATCGCCGTAGGTAAAGCGAAAAACGAGCCGCCGAAGCGGCTTGTTTGCTGGGGCTGCACCGAGAAGTGCCAGGCCAAAGAGTGCGGCGAAGGCCGCGGTCAGGGCCCTACGCAAGTGCATTGACCGATTGGCCGAGGCCGATTGAGGCGAAGAGCAACGCGGCTTCGTTCTTATCGAGATTCTGCGTCGCTTTCAGAAGAGAGACGTTGATGGCGGCGCCTACCGATCCTGAGGCGGCGCTGGAGAGAGAAGCAATATCCATAGTGACCTCCCGAAACTTTACGTATTTAGTATCGGTAAATCGACATGAACCTTCAACCCCCTTCCGCGGGATCTCGGCTCGCCAAACAAGGAGCTCCCTTTATGAACCCGACCCTTGCCCTCTACCTTCGCCTCACCATCGGCATCGCAGCCCTCTTCGTCGCGATCATCGTGGCCTTCGCGCTGTTGAAGGTCGCCATCGTGGCCGCGCTCCTCGCCGGGGTCGTGCTCGGAGGGATCTTCATCTGGCGAGCGCTCAGCCGCTCCGGCCGCCTTCCGACACTTCGCTAAACCAAACAAGCGCTCGCTTATCTCGCAAGTAGCCCTCGGACCGCACCTTCGAGGGCTTTCGGCTCTTCGAGCATTGGCAGATGGGCGACCCCCGCAAGCTCCACGAGTTCGGCGTGCGGAAAACAGCGCGCAATATCGCGAGCCTCATCGATCGGGATGACCGGATCCTCGACGCCGGCGATGACCGCAACCGGCATCGCGAGTTCCTCGGCAATATCGTGGGCGTCGTCGCGCAGAGCCATTCCGCGCACGATCGCCGCAAGTCCCGACGGATGATTCTCGCTCGCGATCGCGTGCGTACGTTCGAGAAGCGAATCCCGATGTCGTGGCGCGATGAGACGCGGCAACAGTTCGTCGAGTGCGCGATCGACCGTACCATCACGTTCGATACGCGCCGCGAGTTCGCGACGCGAAGCGGCGATCTCCGGCGTGTCGGCGATAAGCCGGCTCGTGACGAGCGCCAACCGCGCTACGCGCGCATCGTACATGCGCGCGAACGCGAGAGCGACGTAACCTCCCAGCGAATGTCCGACGATCGTCGCGCGTTCGATCCCCAACGCATCCAATAGCGCGGCGAGATCTCCCGCGAGTTGCTCCATGAGGTATGGGCCCGCCGATCCCCCCGAAGCGCCCATCCCGCGCAGATCCGGAGCGACAACGCGGTATTCTCCGGCAAGCGCGACCGCCGTTTCATCCCACAAACGATGCGTGAATGGGAAGCCGTGCAGCAGTACGACGGCATCGCCGTCACCCCGAACTTCGGCATAGAGATCGATATCGTCGACGGCGACATGCATGATGGTGCGAGCCTTTCAGTGAGATGAAACGGAGTGCGGCGATCCGCGCAGAGGCGGCTGCCATTCGCTCGAAGCTGCGACAAAACTTGCAATTACATCCTGCATCGAGTATAAGGAAGGCAATAACCCCGGTCACACGACCGGAGAAAGGACATCGTACAAGAACGATGGCTGTAAAGAAGAGCAAGGCTGCACCCAAACGTGCCGCCAAGAAAGCCGCCCCGAAAAAGGCGGCTCGTAAGGCGCCCGCCCGTAAAAAGGCGACGCGCAAAAAGGCCGCCCGCAAAGCAACGGCGCGCAAGAAAACCACCCGCCGCAAGGCAGCGAAGCGCCCGGCCCGCAAGACGGCAAAGCGCAAAACGGCAAAGCGTAAAACCGCAAAGCGCGCAACCGCGAAGCGCAAGACCACAAAACGCAAAACCGCGAAGCGCGCGACCCGCAAGGTAGCTCGCAAAGTGAGCAAACCGCGCGCACGGAAAGCGACAGCACGCCGGAAGAAGGCAGCAGCCTAGAACCGGCGTTTTTGTTTTCCGAGGAAACGAGCCGCCCCCCGCGGCTCGTTTTTTTTCAGCAGTACCGCGGCGAGGGCAGCCACAACGCGCATGGCGAAGAGTGCCGAGATGCCGCTGATCGTCACGCGCGACCTCCGCAAAGTCTTCCGCAGCGCAAAGCGCTCTCCGGGTGCGCTCGGCGCGCTGCGCGGGCTCTTCTCGCCGGTCTACGAAGACCGCGTCGCCGTCGCCGGCGTCTCGATGGAGATCGAGCGCGGCGAACTCGTCGGCTACATCGGGCCCAACGGTGCCGGAAAATCGACGACGATTAAAATGCTGACCGGCATCCTGGTTCCCAGTGCCGGCGAGATCGAGGTCGCCGGTATCGTGCCCCACCGCAAGCGCCGCGAGAACGCGCGCAATATCGGCGTCGTCTTCGGACAGCGAACGCAGCTCTACTGGGATCTTCCGCTCGTCGATTCTTTCGAACTGCTGCGTGCAATCTACGGCATCCCGCTACAACGCTATCGACGCTCGCTCGATGCCTTCGTCGAACTGCTCGAGATGGGGGATTTTCTGCGGACGCCGGTTCGCCAGCTCTCGCTCGGCCAACGCATGCGCGGTGATTTCGCCGCGGCGATGCTGCACGAACCGCCGATTCTCTATCTCGACGAACCGACGATCGGGCTCGACGTGGTGGCCAAAGAGGCGATCCGCACCTTCGTCGAGCGCATCAATCGCGAACAAGCGACGACGGTCATCCTCACCACCCACGATCTCGCCGATGTCGAGCGCCTCTGTCGACGTATCGTTCTTATCGACCACGGACGAATTATTTTCGACGGCCCGATCGAGCGAATCAAAGATGAATACGGGCGCGAACGAACGCTCGTGGTGCGATTTACCGAACAGACATCGGCGCCCGCGATTCCGGGTGCGCGCCTCGAAGGAAGCGACGGCATGACGGCGCGCTTTGTGTTCGACCGCGCCTCCCAACGCGCCGATCGACTGGTTCGCGAGGTCAGCGAACGGTATAGCGTCGAGGATATCGCCATCGAAGAGCCGGAGCTCGAAGGGATCATCCGGCACATCTACACGCAAGGCTATGCAGGGGAGGTACGCAGCGCATGATTTTCAGCAGCGGCGGAGGGAAACCGAAGGTTCATTCCAGCGCCTATGTGGCGCCGAGCGCCGTCCTCTCCGGCGAGGTCATCGTCGGTCCAGACTGCGCGATTTTGCACGGAGCGGTCTTGACCGCCGAGGGTGCGCCGTTGGAGATCGGCGCGCGCACCGTCATCATGGAGAATGCGGTCGTGAAAAGCAGCGGTGGAAAAGCGCTGCAATTCCCGACGCAGATCGGGAAAGATTGCATCGTCGGCCCCGGTGCCTATGTCGTCGGCGCCCGAATCGACGACGGATGCTTTATCGCTTCCGGCGCGCGGGTCTTTAACGGAGCGCATATGGAGACCGGAAGCGGCGTCGCGCTCGGAGGCATCGTGCACGTGAATGCGCGGCTCGCGCGCGGTGCGAGCGTGCCGATGCAGCATATCGCAGCGGGCAACCCGGCGGCGATCTTCGGACCGGAGAAGGCCGCCGAGCTCGAGGAACGGCTCAACTTCTTCGAGACGGTCTTTAATATCGAAGCCGGCTCGGCCGCGCGCGCGAAAGCCGCGGCCGCTTACTCGCGCTTCCTGCGCGCATTCCACGCCACCGATGCGCGTATCGACAGCGAACGCAGCACCAAACCGGTCGCGCGCCGGGCCGGCGAGGAGCCGCCGCCGAAGCAGGTCGCCGATGTCGGCGGCGTCGTCGACGCGATGATGCTCGAGCTCCAAGAGATGGAGCAACGTCGAAAGGAAGCGACAAAAAAACGCCCACCCGCGTGACCGCATTCGCACCCTATATCGAGTACGCGCGCAAGGCGTTCGCGCGCGAAGCGACCTATCGCATCGAGTTGCTCGCTGAAATCGGCTCGGTGGTGCTGCGCGTCTACCTCTTGCGTTCGCTCTGGACCGCGCTCTACGCGCACAACATGGCGCCGATGGGGCTGCCGCTCCATGCGATGATTACCTACGCAACGGTCGCGATGTTGATGTCGCTGGTGCTTGAGGTCGACGGAACGCGCGTGATTCGCGAAAAATTACGCGAAGGCGGTATCGCGCTCGACCTCATGAAACCGATCGTCGTTCCCTTTGCCTATTTTAGCGACGGCCTCGGCCAAACAATGGTCCATGCTCTGGCGATTCTCCCATCGCTGCTCTTCTCGTTGCTCCTGGTTCATATCGATGTGCCGTCGGCAGCGACGCTCGCGGCCTTTTTGCTCTCGTTTGCGCTCGGTTACGGTGTGAACTTCTTCGTGAACTTCCTCATGAACGGGGTTGCCTTCTGGACGCTCGAGACATTCGGGCTCCAATTGATCGTGCGTTGGATCTCCGATCTTCTCAGTGGGCAAATTCTGCCGCTCGCGTTCTTCCCCGGGTGGTTCGGACGCGCGGTCTTCGCGCTGCCGTTCGCCGCGATCTACTCCACGCCGCTGCTCATCTACATCGGCATCATCCCACCCCGGCAGTGGGCGACTGCACTGGTCGTTCAAGCAGCATGGCTCGTGGCGACCGCCAGTGCCTCGTTTCTTCTCTGGCGCGCCGCGGCCCGGCACGTCGTCGTGCAGGGAGGCTAACGCGGATGCTCGCCGCCTACTTGCAGTATTGGAAAATCAATCTCCTCACGATGGTTGAATACCGCACCGATTTTTTTATGTGGCTCGGTTTCACGATCGTCTACCACGGAACCGCGCTCGCCGCCCTTGCGGTAACCATGATGCGCTTCCCATCGATGAACGGTTGGAACCTCCGCGAAATGTTCTTTCTCTACGCGCTCTGGATGACGGCGCACGAACTTCATAACGCACTTTTCTACAACGTCGTCTACGTTCCCGAATATATTCGCGAGGGCCGCTTCGACCGGTTCTTCGTGCGCCCGTTCGATACGCTCTTTCAAGTCCTCACCGTTCCCTCGCGCACCTTTCCCGACGGTTTCATCCTCGGCTGCGTGACGCTGGCGATTGCAACCGCCGTGGCGGGAATACACGTCACCGCGCTGACGATATTGGTGATGGCCGCCGTCGTTTGCGGCGGCGCCGGTATCGATCTCGGCATCTCGCTCTTCGTCGCATCGCTCTCATTCTGGCTGATTCGCGTCGACACGTTGCGCTGGGCGGTCATGTCGTTAGAGCAAGATTTTACGCGCTACCCGATCAGCATCTACACACGCGCGGTGCGCGTCGTGCTTGCCTACGTCTTGCCGTTTGCATTCATGAACTATTTTCCGGCGAGCTATCTCCTCGGAAAGCACGATACGGCGTTCGGACTCTCTCCCGAAGTCGGGCTCCTTACGCCGCTGATCGGCCTGCTCTGGAGCGGTATCTCCTATGTTTTCTGGAGAATCGGACTCAACCGCTACCAGGGAACCGGCTCTTAGGCGGCGCGCGGTTGCATCGTGACGCGCGTCATCACGTCACCGCGGCGAATGGCGTCGAGCGTCTCGAAACCTTCGATCAACTGCCCGAAGACGGTATACTGCCCGTCGAGAAAGCGCGCATCATCCAAGCAGATGTAGAATTGCGAGCCGGCGGAATCGGGATGCGAGGAGCGTGCCATCGCCAGCGTCCCGCGCATGTGCGGGAGCGTACTGAACTCCGCCTTGAGGCGATAGCCCGGGCCGCCGGTTCCGTCGCCGTCCGGACAGCCGCCTTGAATGACGAATCCCGGTTCGACGCGATGAAAATTCAGGCCGTCGTAAAATCCCGCTTGCACGAGTTTGACGAATGCCGCCGCGTGATTCGGCGCGGCCTCCGAGTTGAGCGAGAGCAGCATATCGCCCTTCGGCGTTTCGATTCGAACGACGTGCGTGCGTGCCGTTTCTACGAGCGCATCGCGCTCCTCCGGCTGCGGTGGTGTGGCCATCGATTTTCCCCCCTGGACGGCGCGTGGAACGAACGGCGATTCGATGACCCGATACCCAAAGGCCTCCGCCTCGGCCAGCATGGCGAGCTTTTCTTGCCGGGAAAGGCGCTTGAAGCGGGCCTCGGTCGAGCGCGCACTCGTCGCGGAATCGGTCCGCCACCAAGCATGCAAGCGAATCGGGAGCGCCCGGCGCGTCGCCTTGGCGGCGCGGCCGCGGAGATGGGCGCGCACTCTGCTCGCGAGATCGTTGCTCCAACCGGTATAGAGCGCACCATTGGCGCACTCCAGCACGTAGACGACGGGGGTTCCGCGCTGCGGGATTTGTCGCAGCGAGGTGCAAGTCTGTAGGATGCTTGTACGTTCGATCGCCTTTGCCGCCGCCGTTGCCCTCACGGCGACCGCCGCCTCGGCCCCCTCCGCACGCCCCGATCCACGCATTCTCGCTATGGTGCGCGCCGTTTCAGCGAGCCACCTGCGCGCGATCGACGAGAAGCTCGTCGGTTTCCGCACACGCAACGATTTTTCGGAGATTCATTCGACGAAAACGCAGGGCGTTTTTGCGGCGCGCGATTGGATCGTCGCGCAGTTTCGAAAGATTGCGGCGACAACCGGCGGGCGGATGACGGTACGTCTCGATACCTACGTGCAGCCGAAACTCAAATATACGCCGCGCGCGGTTACGGAATCGAGCGTGATCGCGACCTTGCGCGGCAGCGAGCCGGGCCGCATCTACGTGATGTCGAGCCATTACGACGATTGTAATGGGAACTGCACCGACGGACTCGGCGTCGCCCCCGGTGCCGACGACAATGGGTCGGGAACCTCGGCGGTGCTCGAAGCTGCGCGCGTGATGGCCGCAACGCATTTCCGCGGCACGATTATCTTCGCGTGTTTCGACGGCGAAGAGCTCGGGCTGTGGGGCTCCAACCACTTTGCGAAAGAGATGGCGGCGAAGCACGCACCGATCCTCGCCGATCTCAATAACGATATCGTCGGAAATTCCAAAACGCATACGGGGCGCAGCGTTTTTCATACGCTCCGCATTTTCAGCGAAGCGCTTCCGCTCGGTGCGAAGCGCAAGCTCGTCAATTTGCTCGGAACCGAGAACGATTCGCCATCGCGCGAGCTCGCACGCTTTATCGTCTCAACCGACAAACTCTATCTCCCGCACCTGCACATCCAGGAAATTTTCCGCGCCGACCGTTTTCTGCGCGGCGGCGATCAGGAATCGTTTCAGGGCGTCGGCTATCCGGCGATTCGCTTCACTGAGGCCAGTGAAGTCTTCGAACACCAGCATCAAAACGTTCGCGTGCAAAACGGCATCCAGTACGGCGATCTGCCGCAATATATCGATCCGCAGTACCTCGCACAGTCGACGCGCGCCAACGTTGCGGCACTCGCAACGCTCGCGCTAGGCCCCGCCGCACCGACGCACGTCCACATCGTCCTCGCACATCTCGGCTACACGACGACGCTCCGGTGGCGCCGCTCGGCGGATGCCGCCGGCTACGAAGTACTCTGGCGCAAGACCGATGCCGCGACCTGGCAGCATGTACGCGCGGTCGGCAACGTGACGACCGTCACGCTTCCCATCAGCTACGACGACGATCTCTTCGCGGTCCGTAGCGTCGACGCCGGCGGCCTCCGCAGCGTCGGCGTCTTTCCGACCCCCGTCCGTAAATAGGGCAGCACTCCGCCATCCGCGCGTAGCCGCTGTCATCCCGAGTAGGCTGCGCAACATCTTTGTCATCCCGAGTAGCCGCGCAACCTCTTTGTCATCCCGAGTAGGCTGCGAAGCAGCCGTATCGAGGGATCGCAACTACTCGGTGTGACAACGCAGCGCGACGGCGCCGACGGTGCACCCGACGAGCGCTTTAGCGAGCGGCGAGGACCCTGACATTGCTTGTCCGAGCCGCGAGCGTCTAGCGAGGAGCGGTGCGCCGAGGCGCCCAAAGCGCGGCGCGCGGCGCGCGCCTCGATACGATCGCAGAGCCTGTCCTGAGCGAGCGAAGCGAGTCGAAGGGGCGATCTACTCGGCGTGACAACGCAGCGCGACAAGCACGTGAGAGCGCAGCGCGACGGCGCGGTGCGCTTACGCCGTGAAAACCTCGTCGAGCGATTCCCCGATCGCAACGAGCGTGGCATCAACATCCCCTTCGGCATGCGCAACCGAGAGAAACATCACCTCGTTTTGCGAGGGCGGCAAGAGTATCCCGCGCGCGAGCATCGCGTCGTAATACCGACGATAGAGCGCTTTGTCGGCGCGACGCGCATCGTCGTAATTGCGATTCGGTTCTCCGGCACGAAATTTGAAATCGACGATCGACGCATGCTGAACGACGGCGTACGGAAGCCCGCGATCGGCGAAAAGCGCGCGAATGCCCGATGCGAGCCGCTCTGCGAGCTGCTCCATCTGCGAATAATACTCCGGATGCGATTCCAGAAGGTCGAGAACGCGATGCGCCATACCGACTGAGACGGGGTTGCCGGCATGCGTTCCGCCGGTGAAGACGCGCCCGGCAGGGGCAAGCTCCTCCATCACCTCGGCGCGGCCGCCGAACGCGGCGATCGGTGCGCCGCCGCCGAGAATCTTTCCGACGGTCACCAGATCGGGAGTGATGCCGACGAGCGCGGTGGCGCCATGCAAGCCCAACCGCAACCAGGTAATCACCTCGTCAAAGATCAGCAGTGCACCGAGCCGGTCGGCGCGCTCGCGTAGCCCGGCGAGAAACCCCGGAACCGGCGTAACGTAACCCATATTCCCGACGATCGGCTCGACGAGAATCGCCGCGATATCTTTTTCTCGTCCGCGCATCTTTGCATCGAGATCGTCGAGATCGTTATAGCGGGCAACGATGACGTCTTGCGTGACTCCGTGTGGAATGCCGCTGCGCGAAGCATCGTCGGTGTGCGCCGAAGCGCCGGCATCGAAGAGCGCGAGATCGGAGTGGCCGTGATAGTTTCCGGCAAACTTCACGATCGTCGAACGACGCGTCGACGCGCGCGCGACACGCACGACGCCCATCACCGCTTCGGTTCCGGTCGACGTGAAGCGCATCCGCTCCATCGCCGGGAGATAGCTGCGAATACGCTCCGCGAGCCGTATCTCTTCCGGGTGCGTCGTTCCCCAAATCCATCCGGCAGCGGCGAGTGCATCGAGACCGGTGACGAGCCCGGGATGCGAATGCCCGAAGAGCAACGGCCCGTAGCCCATGATGTAATCGATGTAGCGTCGCCCATGTTCGTCATAGGCGTACGCCCCGCTCGCACTCGCCTGCACGAACATCGGGGCGCCGATGGAATGACCGCTTCTCACCGGCGAATCACATCCGCCGGCAAGGACTGCGCGCGCGCGCTCGCTTGTATCTCTCGTCTGCACGAGGAGCGTGGCTTCAGGCCCGGCCTCTCCGCACCCTGCGCAGGAGCCCACCTGCGAGCGCGGGCGGGCGGCGCACCCTTAGGTCGGAGAGGATTGCGCCGATTCGCGCTTTACTAGTGAACGTATGCCGCACAGCACCATCGAAATCACCCCACAAAGCAATATTCGCGACGTCGTCGCAGCACTGCCGATTGCCGCCGACGTCCTCACCACCTTCGGGCTCGGCTGCTCGGGGTGCGGCGTTAGCAAATACGAAACCATCGCGCAGGGCGCGGCCGCGCACGGCCTTCGCGTCGAACCGATTATTGCCGCCCTCGCACAGGCTCGCCTCTCGGGCTTCGTTCCTCTCGTCGCCAACGAAGATCGCACCCCGCACCGTCGTGCGCCGGGGAGCTTTACCGGGCGCGCAAAAATCGCGCATGTTGTTCCGATTATGTCGGGGAAGGGCGGCGTCGGAAAATCGCTCGTCACCGCGTTGATCGCTCTTGGGTTGCGACGCCGCAATCTGCGCGTCGGCATCCTCGACGGAGATATTACCGGCCCCTCGATTCCGAAACTCTTCGGGCTGCGCGAGCCGTTGGCGATTGAAGCCGATCCCAACGCACCGAAAACACCGCAAGGGAATCCGCAACCGTTGATGGTGCCGGCGCTTACACGTAGCGCGATCGAGATCGTTAGTTCGAATCTTTTAACCGACAAGGAAGATACCGCGATGATCTGGCGCGGTCCGATCGTTAGTGGCGTCATCCGACAATTTTACGAACAGGTGCTCTGGAGCGATCTCGACATCTTGCTCATCGATCTCCCTCCCGGCACCTCCGACGCTCCGTTGACGGTATTGCAATCGCTGCCGATCGACGGTGTCGTACTCGTCACGATGCCGCAGGCTCTCGCAACGATGATCGTGCGCAAAGCGGCAAACCTTATCCATCAGTTGAAGAAGCCGATTCTCGGCATCGTCGAAAACATGTCGTATTTCGTGGCACCAGATACCGGTGTGCGCTACGACGTCTTTGGCCCATCGTATGCAACCCGCGTTGCCGAGTTAGCCGGTGCACCGGTTCTCGCATCACTTCCGATCGATCCGAAGAAGGCGATGCTCGCCGACGGAGGGCGCGTCGAAGAGATCGACGATCAGCTCTGCGACGAACTCGCAGCGCGACTCCTCGATGCGCTCGCCGCGCATCCGAAACCCAAGGAAACGATCTCGATTATCTAACGTCATGAAGCAACGACGACTCGCCGCTCTGCTCGTCGGCGCCGCCGGCCTCGGTTATGTGCTGTGGCGCGCGCGGCAGGGCCGCGCCGAGTTGCTCTCGCCGACGCCGCCTGGCGAGCGCGATGTCGCTCGTTACGCAAGCGAACGCCGGGCGCTCGCCGTCGTCGGCACGCTGCGCGCGCTCGCGCAGTCGTGGGCACTGCCGGAGAGCCCACTTGCCGATCTGCTCGACCGCATCGCAACGAAGGCGCCGCCGTGGCTTGCTCCGGCGGTATTCGCCGCTCCAACGACGGCGGTGGGCGCACTCTTGGAGATTCCGGTCGATTACATCGAAGGCTATACCACCGAACGACGCTACGGATTGACCGATCAGTTGCCGAAAGCGTGGCTGGCCGAGCAATTGAAGGGCGTCGCTCTCGCGACCGCGCTCTCGGCGATCCTCGCGACGATCGGCGGCGCGGTCATCCGCCGCACGGGACGCAATTGGCCGCTCGTCGGCGCGGCGCTCGCGTTTCCGTTGCTTGCGCTCGGCAATATCGTCGTTCCGCTCTATATTCTTCCGCTCTTCAACCGTTTCGAACCGGTCGAAGGAGCGATCGAGCAGCGCTTACGCAGCCTCGCGACACGTTACGGGTGCGGCAATGCCGAGATTCTCAAGATGAACATGAGCGCCCAAACGACGAAGGCGAACGCATTCGTCATCGGCATCGGCAGCACGCACCGCATCGTCATCGGCGATACGCTGCTCGAAAACTTCACCCCCGATGAGATTGAATTCGTCGTCGCGCACGAACTCGGGCACTACGTTGAACACGATACCTATCGTTTGATGACGGCGGCGGAAGCGTTGGTGACGTTCGCGCTCCTCTTCGCCGCAATGCTCCCGGAGAATCGTGAGAGCGCCTTGCGCGAGCGTCCGATCTTCCTCGCTCGCATCTCCGCGCGTGTCGCGCTCGCCTCGGCGGCGTTGCGACCGTTCGTTCTTAAACTCACGCGCGATCGCGAGCGCGCAGCGGATCGCTTTGCGGTTGCCGCGACGGGCGCTCCGGCGTGGGGCATTGCGGCTTTCGAGCGACTTGCCGCGCAGAATCTCGCCGAGTCGGAATCGCCGCGTTGGTACGAGATCCTCTTCGCATCACACCCGAGCCTGCGCGAGCGTATCGATACGCTTCATCGCGCCGCCGAGGAGAGCGCCGCTCCTTAACGCGCGCTAGCGCGCCGCATCGACGATTCGCGAGTTCCGCGTTCCCAACCAAGTTGCAAGATCGGTCTTTGCCGTCACGTAGGTTCCGCCGGCGAGTTCGTGGCGAAACTCTCCAAACGTCCCAAAAGCTTCGGCAAACGCATCGTGCTTGTGAATCGATTCATCGTTCACCTGGCTCGCAAACAAGAACGCGTCGTCGCCGAAATCGGCGTAGAAATCGAGTGCCCGTGCCAGAATACCGCGCACGACATCTTCGACGAATTTCGGATTGTGATGGGCTTTATTGACGATAAAGAACTCGTCGGGTCGTTTGAGGAGATCGTAGGTCTCCGAGGACATCGACGACTCGACGATCTCGACTAAATCCTCTGCTCGGATCGCCTCGCCGCGCCGGTCGGTCGTGCCGATGAGCACGCTGCCGCGCCCCCGCTGGTTGTGCGTTGCCCCGGGAAGCGCATCGAGCGCGCGCTCCGCCTCTTCTGCCGAAAATCCGGCCTCGAGCAGTTCGCGGTGCGAGTGTTCGCGCACCATCTGCTGTGCGCACGGGCAGGCCGTCATTCCCTCCGCCTCGACCCCCACGGCATGGCGCGTCGTTTCGCTATCGGCATGGGCGATGCCGACGAGCGCGTAGGTCTCAACGCCGCGCTTCCCGCTGACGGGCGTCCATCGCTCGAGCCCGAACTCGGCGCGAATTTTCACGTCGGCGCGTACGGCACGCTGCGTATGAACGACGCGCTGCGCGATGCGTTCGCCCAAGCGTTCGATTCGCGCCGGCATATCGCTATCGGCGAGAACGTCAAGCAACGTCTCCTCGAGAATCTCCGAGAAGCGTGACATGTGCACCCCCGCTTTGTCGGGGGCGAGATCGGCGACCATCGAAAATTCCGCATTATAAACGCGCGGATCGCCATCGACGTCGAGATGAATCACGCGTTTGACGCGCGCCACGCCGACGCGATTGAGCGAGAGACGAACCTCCGGCTCCTCTTCTTGCCTATTCGAGAGAAAGTGTAGCGAACGCTCGAGCCGGCGCACGCCGTTGCTGCCGTGCGATGCAACGAGCTCGCGCAGAAGCCGACCGCTGGTCATGTCGCGCAGGTCGGGCGCGATCTCCGCTAACGGAAGCAGATCGAAGATGCGCTCGGCGATATCGGGACGCACGTTTCCCTGCGCTACCGTAATATCGATATCGATCGCGCGCGCGGCGAGCGGTTCGTGCCCGGCGCGCCCTACGGAGCGTTCCACTCCGCCTGCGTAGAGAATAAAGTCGTCGATATCGAGCGGCCCACGAATCTCGGCAGCCACGTTTAAGAACGCCGGGCCCTGCGCGCCGTTCGCCGGCGCACTTTCGTAAAAACCGGAGAGCGCGAGCACCTCGACGCGCGTGCGGAGGCGCTGCAAGGCGCTGAGTATATTCGCCTGTCGGTCGCCGAGGTTCGAACCGAGACTGATGTGGAACTGGTACACGCTCTCTCGTTTCCGGCCCGCCCCATGCGTTCCCCGCAGCGCTTGCCAGGACACCGCTCTCCTTCGCGAAAAACAGCCGCCATGGCCGACCTCTCGACGAACGTAGCACTGATGCCCTTTCGCCTCGACCCCGTCCTGACGCCCGCAATATGGGGCGGGAGCGCACTCGTGCGCCTCTTCGGCAAGCATGGTGACCCAAACGAGCGGATCGGTGAGTCATGGGAGTGTTGGGAGGGAAGCCGCGTCGTCGATACCCCGCTCGCAGGAAGCACCCTGGCATCGCTCCGGGCGAGCCTGGGCGCGCGTCTGATGGGCACGCTCGACGTCGAGCGCGTCTTTCCGATTCTCACGAAATTTATCGACGCCCGCGATTGGCTCTCGGTTCAGGTGCATCCGACCGATGCATACGCCCAACGTGTCGAACGACAACCATTCGGCAAGACGGAGTGCTGGTACGTTTTGCATGCGGAGCCGAACGCGGAGATCGTTCTCGGGTGGACGCGCGATACGTCGCGCGAAGAATACGAACGGCGCGTTGCGGATGGAACGCTCGGTGAGATTCTGCGCCGCGTACCGGTGAAGACCGGCGACACGTTTTACTTACCGTCGGGCACGCTCCATGCGATCGGCCCCGGTATCGTCGTCTATGAAACGCAGCAAACCAGCGATCTCACCTACCGCATCTTCGATTGGAATCGACTCGGCAACGATGGAAAACCGCGCGAGTTGCACGTCGCGAAGGCCGGTGATGTGCTCGATTATCGCGCCGGCACCACCGGAGCCCTCACGACGATCACCTATCCCTGGCAAGGCTGCTCGCGCACCGCACTGATCTCCGATGAAAACTTTACCGTCGAACGACTCGCGCTCGTCGGCGGTGCGACGACAACGCTGCTCACCGACGCCCTTCCGGCAATCGTCACCGCACTCGACGGCAGCCTCGAAATTGCCCACGAGAGCGGCGCGTTACGCCTCGCTCCCTATCAGAGTGCGCTGATTCCCGCAGAGCTCGATTCGGTAACCATCAGCAACAGCGATGCCACCGAATTTCTCTGCGTCGTCCCGACGCTCGCCGAACGCCTCGGTACGCGCATGCATCAGGCCGGCATCGTCGATCGCGCGATCGACGACTTTCTCACACAATTTTCCGGCAACAACTAGAGACGCAACGGAATGAACGTCGCACTTGCGCTCGCGCAGCGTTTCGGAACGCCGTTGGTGATCTACGACCTCGATAAACTCGACGCGTCGATCGCGCGCATCGTCGCGGCGGCAAAAACGTACGACATCGAGGTATCGTACGCCGGCAAAGCATTTCTCTGCGTCGCTTTTGCCCGCTACCTCCACGAGCGGGGGATCGGCATCGACGTCAGTTCGCTCGGCGAATTCGAAACCGCGCGCCGAGCCGATATTCCGTCGGAATCGCTCACCTTGCACGGGTGCATGAAGAGCGATGCCGAGATATCGCTCGTCGTCGATGGCTTCGTCGGCCGCTCGGTCGTCGACGGCTGCGAGGAACTCGCGCGCACGATCGAGCGATCCTCATCTCAACAACCCGCTCCGATCCTTCTCCGGCTCAACACCGGGGTCGCCGCTTCGACGCACGCCGCGATTCGCACCGCCGGAGAGGCGAGTAAATTCGGCATTACCGCGGATGCCGAACCGGAAGCGCTCGCACTTTTGCGCAACGCCGCAGGCCGCGTGCGTTTCCTCGGACTCCACGCGCACCTTGGATCGCAGATCGACGAGCGATCCGCGTTCATCGCTCACGCCCTGGCACTCGTCGATGCCGCCGCTCGCTTCGCCGAGGCCGGTTTCCCGGTCGGGAACCTGATTCTGGGCGGCGGATTCGTCGGCGATCCGGAGCCGATCTTGGCGGAATGCCTTCCCGCGATGCGCGAGCGCGCCTCGCAGCGAGGCATTCCGTTCCCTTCGATCGGCATCGAACCGGGGCGCGCGATCGCTGCAGCTGCGGGGATGACGATTCTGCGCATCGGTGCGGTAAAGCGTACGTCGCAAAAACGTATCGTAATCTGCGACGGCGGCCTCTACGAAAATCCACGCCCGGCACTCTATGGAGCGACGCATCCACTGCGCGTTCTTACGAACGCCGACGAAGCAACCGAACCGACGCTTCTTTGCGGACGGAGCTGCGAAAGTGACGAACTCGGCACCTACGACCTTCCGCGTTCGTTAGCGGCAGGTGATGCAATTGCACTTCTTGATACCGGAGCATACACGGTGAGCATGGCAAGTACGTATAACCGATTTGCGCGCCCCGCCGTCGTCGCCATGCGCGGTGACGATGCGGTCCTCTGGATGCGCGCCGAATCGCTCGATGAAACGGTTGCGCGCGATGTTCGGCCGTAGAACGCTCGGCGCATTCGCTCTTGCGCTAGCGCTCTTCGCACCGATCGCCTCCGCCGCCGCTACACCCGCGGCCTCGCCCCCGTCGGTACGTTTCTCCGCTGCGACGGTAGCGAATCTTCGCGTGCGCATCGCGGCGATTCTCCGCGCCGCTCGGAGCGGCGAGCTTCGCGGAGCGAACGTTGCATTTCTCGCGATCGACGCGAAACGCGGAACGTTGATCGATGCGGTGCATCCCGATGGCGATTTTATTCCCGCCTCGACGTTTAAGCTCGTCGTCGGTTCGGCAACTCTCGATCGTTTCGGCCCTGACGAACGCTTCGTTACGACGCTCTCGACCGACGGAGCGCGCGAGGGAACCGCCTTGCACGGAGACCTGATTCTCCGCGGCGGCGGCGACCCGACGCTCGATGGAAAGGCGCTGCGCGAGGCGGCGCGCGCGATCGCGCGAACGGGGATCACGCGCGTCGACGGCTCGCTCCTGCTCGACGACACCGCCTTCCGCTTCCCGAGCGAACTCTATCGCCCGGGATGGGCATGGGACGATCTCACCTACGGCTACGGCGCGCCGACCAGCGCGCTGTCGTTCGATGAAAACGCGCTGCATATCACCGTCGCGCCGGGGCCGCATCCGGGTTCAGCGGTGGCACTCTCGGTCTCGCCGGAGACACCATCGTTGCAGATCGACAACCGAGCGATCACCGGATCGAGTGAGGCGACGGACACGATCGATGCGATGCGTCCGTGGAACGACCCGAATGTCGTGCGAATCTTCGGCGTCATTCCTCAGGGTGCGAGTAGCCCCGATCGCTTTCGCGTCGCCGTCGAGAATCCGCAGGCATTCATCGGCGATGCATTCCTCGCCGATCTCGAAGCGAACGGCATTGCGGTTGCAGCGGGCATGCGCACCGGCGCATTGCCGCCGCAAGCAACGACGATCTGGCAGCATCGCTCGCCGCCGCTCTCGACCATGCTCGCCCGCATGTGGCAACCGAGCGATAATTTTATCGCCGAGATGCTCTTTCGCCATCTCGGCGGAGCGCGTCCGGAACGCGCGTGGCTCCGCAGCGTCGGCATCGACCCGCAAACGCTCACCATCGTCGACGGATCGGGGCTCTCCGCATACGACCGCATCACGCCGCGAGCGCTCGTACGCATCTTGCAGTACGACCGGGCGCCGCAACGCAAGGCGATCGTCGAAGCGGCACTCCCGCTCTCCGGGGTGCGCGGGACGCTCAAGGGACGATTCACCGACCCCGTTCTCCGCGGCAACGTCAACGCCAAGACCGGAAGCGTCAATCACGTACGCACGCTCGCCGGTTACCTCTTCACGCAACGACACGGCACCGTCACCTTCGCGCTCCTCGTCAACAACTGGATGGACAGCGGCCCCGGGGCGATGAAGCGACTCGATGTGGTGCGAGGGGCGATTCTCCGCGCAATCGTTACCGCGCCGTAGATTTCGTCGAATCCAAGTGCTTCCCGACAGCGTTATACTCGGTGATATGACTGAGAAAGCGATCTTTGCAGCCGGGTGCTTCTGGGGCGTCGAGGCCGGATTTCTTCAGGTTCCCGGCGTCCTCGATGTCACCAGCGGCTATATCGGCGGCCATACCAAACACCCGACCTATCGCGAAGTCTGCGCGCACGGGACGGGGCATGCCGAGGCAGTCGAGGTACTTTTCGATCCGTCGAAGGTGCGTTACGACGATCTCGTCGCCTACTTCTGGCGGATGCACGACCCCACGCAGGTGAATCGGCAAGGGCCCGATATCGGCTCGCAATATCGCTCCGCAATCTTCGTGTCTTCGCCGGAGCAACGCCAGATCGCCGAAGCATCGAAACGCGCGGCTCAAGCTTCTTTCTCAACACCGATCGCGACCGAGATCGTCGACGCAACGACGTTTTGGCCCGCCGAGGAGTACCATCAACGGTATTTCGAACGCAACGCCATCGCTTGTCACGTTCCAGCGCCATAGCGCGCCGCGTTACTCTGCAGTTCGGCGACGGTCGTGCGCGATTTTCAAGACGAGAATCGTACAATTGAGCGCCAACGTCACGGCATTGGTCACGAGGATCGGCAGCGAGTGCAACGCAATGCCGTACCAGACCCAGAGCGAAATACCGATAATAAAAAACGAGAGCGCTCCGTAAGAGAGATCCCCTGCACTTCGACGCTTGAGAATGCGCAGCATCTGCGGCATAAACGA
>JAJXVC010000106.1 GCA_021782295.1 bacterium
CACGCTCTTGCAAGGGCATCACGCGCATGCACGCGGCATCTACTCTATTCCGGAATTTACTTACTCGACGCAGTGGAGCGTCGAAGATCCCTATCTCGAACTCGCAGTCGGGCAAGTGCCGCTTCCCAACGATCTCGTCGGACAGGCACTCTCCGGCGACTATGGGGTGCTGCAGAATTTTGAAATCAACGTCGTCAACCCTACGCACCAAGCGCAGACGATTGCGCTCTATGAAAATCCGCGCGGCGGCAGCGCAACCGGGACGTATTTAATCGACCGAGTTTTGGTGCAATCGCATCAAGTACGCGCCTTCACGCGCTATAAACTGCGCAGCTATGTCGTACCCGCGCGCGGGTTTCTACGCCTGCACATCACGACGATTCCCGATGCCGGCTCGAGCTTTCCGTTGCGCTTGATTCTCGCGCCGGATGACGGCAGCGTTCCGGCGGGGGCGCCGGGATCGCCGGTTTACACCGAAGCGATTCGATAGATCTCAGCGGTGGCATCCGCCGCACGACGCCACGAAAAGCGTTCGACGGCGGCGGCTCTATCGCTCGCCGCAGTGCGACGAGCCCGCTCGGGATCGGCGAAGACGGCGGCAAGCGCCTCGCGCCAACCCGCAACGTCGTCGGGCTCGATGCGCGGCACGATATCTCCGGCAATTTCGTCGAGCGAGGAGCCGCGCGCGGCAACTGCCGGTAGCCCGGCGCATCGCGCCTGTGCCAGCGGTAAACCGAACCCCTCGTATCGCGACGGCATCGCAAGCACCGTACAGGTGGCGTAGAGTTCGAGCAACTCGGTGCGATCGACGTAGCCGCGAAATGCAATTCGGTCTTCGACACCGAGTTCGCGCGCAATCGCAATGCAACGATCGCGATAAGGAGTACTCGGCCCGACGGAGATCGCGCGGACCCCTAGTAACGCAGGAAGTGCGCGAATCACCACCTCGAGGTTCTTGCGCGCTTCCACCGTTCCGACGACGAGAATCGAAGGGCGATCGTTTGTGCGAAGTTCCAGCTTTCCGAATTCTTCGGCTACGCCGAGCGGAACAACATGTACGTTGCGTTCGTCGATCCCGGGGTGCAGTTCGACAATCTCTCGAGCGGAGAAATTCGAAACCGTAACGATTGCTCGCGCTCGCGCCGCCAGATGTTTCATCAACGTACCGAAATAAGCACGCGAATAGAAGCGCGCGTGCCCTTGCACGCGCAGCCACGCCGCATCGTGCAGCGTCAGAACGATCGGCATTGATGCGATCGCCGGCATCGTTCCCGACGTACAGTGTAAGAGCGTCGCCTTCGAGCGCGCCGCGGCGATGGGCAACAAGAGCTGTTCCCAGTACGCGCGCCGATCGAAGCGCCATGGATCGATCTTCGGAGCGCTTAGCGGTACGAGCTCGATTCCGGGAATCGTGCCGAGTGCTCGTGCGAGTTCGCGCGCGTATTCGCCGATGCCGGTCGCACTGCCGACGGTCGGCTGCGCGTCGAATGCCACTCTCACGGACGCACGTGCGCGCCGAGTTTGCGTGCAAGAGTTTGCACGCTCTCGGTTCCGCTATCATAACGACGCGCAATGGCGAGGTAACGGCGTGCGGCGGCGAGATCCCCGGCGCGCAATGCTACGCTTCCCAAACCCGCCCAGCCGTCGGCACTCGAAGGATTGATTGTTACGATGCGGCGGTACCATCTTTTCGCCTGCGCGTTTTCTTTCACGCGGTAATAATAGGCGGCAACGCCGAGTGCATAGTTGTTGTCATAGGGAGCCATGCGCGCGGCGGCGAGAAAAGCGCGACGTGCGCGCGCGTTCCAGAGTGAGGGTTGGTGCCCGCGATAGACAGCGTTCGTTGCGATCGTACCGCAGCGCCAAAAAATATTGGCTAGTGCGTCGGGGTGCGTCGTCGTTGCTTCAAGGCGCGCGCGTAATCGATCCGCGAGAGCGTATGCGGCTCGCGGGTGGTCTTTCTCAATTGCATCGATTCGTCTCAGCAAGCGCGGTAGATCGAGCCCCGCGAGCTCGTATTCAATCGCAAGCGCTTTGGCGCCGCGCGCGCGTTCGATCGCGGCAAAGAGTGCATCGCGCGCTCCGCCAGTCGGCAACGTCACCGCGTATTTTACCGCGCTTGCATCGTCGCCGCGCAGCAATGCTTCGAGCCCGAGTTCGCGTGCAACGAAGGGAGCCGGGGCGATACGATCGATCGCACGGTAGATGCCGACCCCCCATTGCTGCGGCAGCAAGCGCGGTAGCGATGCGGGGACAGCCGCGCCGGATAGGAGCGCGTCGGAGCCGACCTGCACGGCCCCCAGCAATGCGGCCGCGACGATGGCGACGGCGAGTAACGTTCGCGCGATCAGAATTTAATCGTAAGATCAACGCCGGCGCGTAATTGCGTTTCGATCGGCGTCAATTGCAGATTGTCGTTGAAACGGTATTGCCGCGCCTGAAACGTCAGCGTCGCCGGTGCGTGCGGCAGCGTGTAGGTGAGTTTCCCGAAGTAGCGGCTATCGGTGCCCGAGAGCGTTGTCGGCGATAAGGAGCCGTACGTGCCGACGAGGGTTCCGCTGCGGTAGCCTAACCCAACGGTGAATCGCGGCGAGACAGGCACCGCAAGGCTCGCGCCGATACTCGAATGGGTAAGATCGCTAAATGCGGCAGGCGGCAGCACCAGCCGACTCGTCGCATCGAATCCGAGTACCGAATCGAGAATCGGCGAGGGATTCTCCGAGGAGATCAATCCGCGCGAAAGATGTTCGAAGCGGCTCGAAAGCCCGAGTGTCACCATGCGTCGACCGGTGCGAAATGAAATATTCGTTTTTCCGCCGAGTACTTGCTCGTTCGCCGGCGGCAACGGCATTAAGAGACCGCCGTGCGATAGTTTCGTGTTTCGTAACTGCACGGTCGTCTTCACTTTGCTGATTGCGCCAAAGAGACGTCCGAGGATCGTGGTTCTCGGTGCCGTTTCCCGGATGGCCGACTGCTGCGACGGATCGCCGAAGTCGAAATGGAGCGGTGCGGGCGATGCCTGGTCGAAGCCCTCGCCAACCGTCTCCGCCGGTGGGGTTTGAAAGCGCGCCGTCCCAACGCTGACCAGCCGTATCGGTGCCACAACGGCATCGAATTGGATACCGTCGGGGATTTTCGGGACCGTCACGGCAAACGAGAGCGCGGTGAGCAGATCGGGGACGATCGAGGGTGAGCTGGGGGAATCGGCGGCGACTCCAGGGAGCTTCGCCACCAGGTTGAGGCCGCGTAACGAGCCCGGGAGGCTCCGGGCGGCGTCCGCACCGTCGAGGTGGAAGACTTCGGCGCCGAGGTGCAACCTCTGGGCCGCTACCGGGGCCGAGGCCGAGGCGAAACAGAGCGCCCCTGCGAGCACCCCCGCGAAGATCCGTTGTCGGCCCTTCACTTCTAGCAAGCCTCCGATGAGACGGGCTGAACCAGCCCGTGGACTCCTATTATCGGTCGTTCGAGCGTCACTTTACATCGTTAACGGTCGCAGGACAGCGGAAAGTTGCTCCCCGCGCCGATTTGCCCCTAACGAGAGGCCAGGAAGCGACGGGCGATCAGCTCGGCGGCGAAATCGTCGATCGGTCGCGGCGGCGTGAGCATGCCGCGCGGGACCAAACGCCGCCAGCCGCGCGGAGGGAAGGCTTCAAAATAGAGTTTTCGGGCATCGAGCGTGGTGCTCGTTTCGTCGACCCGCTCGCAGGGAAGCCCGAAGTCGGCAACTCGGTGCAGAATCTCACTGCCGCGCGTCCCACCGCCGACCGCGATGGCGTCGACGCTATAGCGCTCGATCAGCGGGCGAAGATCCTCGAGGAGGCGATCGGGTTGGAGGATCGCGCGAAAGGGCACCTCACCGCTCTCGGTGAGAACCGCCACGCCGACCTTACGGGAGCCCGGATCGATGCCAAGCACCCTCACGGAATCGATCGCTGACCGGGCTGCAAGAGGGTGACGACGATCGGGATCTGCCCTTCTCGCAAGTACGTATGCGGATAGATATCGGTTGCCGCCCAGGCAACGAGCAGATAACTCCCTTTCCCGTTCTTGAGCAACTCCTGCATGGTCGAAAGAGACGGGTAGACGCTCACCGGGGTAATGTTGGCTACCAACGCCGACGAGAGACCACGGTTTTCCAGCACCTGTGCGACCGCGTTGCTGAGTTGTCGGATACTCAAATTCACGTTCACGTTGCGCCCGGCATCGATTTTAAGCTCCACGATCTGCGTTTTCGCCGGGTAGATCAACATATCGGGAACCGAGTCGAGACTGAGATCGATGCGGTCGTTCACGAAAAGATTGCGATGCGCTACCGCAATCAATAACACGTTCGTACGGCCGTTTAAAAACCCAAGCTGCGGGCTGCTCGCGGTCGCATTCAATCGTGTGTACGTACCCTTCGGTACACGTGCGGGTCGCAATCCAAACGGCACATAGGTTTGGTTTACGAATTTCACCGTATCATCGAAAAACGCGCGCATGATTTCTTTTCGGCGCGCAACATTCGAGCCTTGTGGGATCGTCGCGTAAAAATCGGTCATCAAGCTATCGACGCCGACCACTAGGCGCCCGGTATTCACTTTCTTACCGAGTTCGCGCTCGCGCTGCTGAAGCGTAGAGATTTCACGATTGACCGACGCCAACTTAAAAAACGCCGTCTGTACGTCGCGCGAAGCCAGCAATGCAACACTCACGACGGCAAGGGCGATGAGCATTCCTGTGACGACAGCGACGATCGTCGAGGTGTAGCGCGGCCGAATATTAAAAAGCGTCAGGCGCTTGCGCCCGACTTGGTGGCCGACCCGATCTCCGACGTAGGAAATGCCGCCTGCCAACAAGACAATGCCAAGAATCAGCAACGAACCGCGTACATCGTCAAGTACATTCATCGTTTATACCGCCGCGATCCGCAGGAGTCGCCGCAAGCCGATCGCCGTAAAAATAGCGTTCGGCATCCATACAAGTAGCGGAGCCATAGCTATAAAATTCTCCGCTAAATACGAGAAGATCGTGAGAACGACGTAGTAGATAAACGCGATTGCAACTGCAAGGCCGAACCCGAGGCTTGCCCCTCCGCCGCCTCCGCGTAACGCGCGAATGCCGAAGGGAATTGCCATAAGGACGAACACGAAACACGCAAACGGTCGCGCTAATTTTTCGTGGAACGCGACGAGATATTTTCGCAAGCCGTTTCCGGAGAGCTGACCGGTCTGAATAAGATCCGCGATCTGTCGTCGACTCATGGCGTCGGGATCGTTGTGAGTTAACCGTTCGACGATATCGGCAGGTTGTTCCCCGATGGCGATCTCTTGCTGAGCGACGTGCGGTTCGGAGATCGTAACGCCGTTTGAGTCGAAGCGATAAGCGCTCACATCATTGAGCAACCAACTATTCGCTTGAAAGTCGGCGCGTTTGGCAAATACGATCTGCACTGGAGCGTTTGACGCGTCGTATTGAACGAGCGTGACGTTCAACAGCGCTTGCGAATGCGGCTGGTATCCCGTCGCGATGGTCACTTGACGGCCACCTCCGGGGAGCGGAGCCGAGACGGTGAGATCTTGGTTGAACGCGCTGGTATGGCTGATCGCACGGTCTTCAATCGAGTTGACCTGCGATGCGGCAAAAGGCACGACGTTTTCCTGGATGACATAATCAACCAACGAGATGACGAGCCCGGCCATCAGCAACGCACTCACGATCCGCACGAAGGATATGCCGCCGGCTTTCATCGCCGTTATTTCGCTATCGACGGAAAGCCGTTGAATCGCGAGCAGTGTCCCCAAAAGTAATGCCATCGGAATTACCAGCACGACCATACCGGGAAGCTGCCAGATGAAAATTTCAATCGCCGCGTTCAACGGCGCGTGGTCGTTGCTGACGAGCCTACCGAGCGCGAGGATTTGCGTCGCGGCGAAGATGAGCGTGAACGCCGACAACCCAAACCCAAACGGACCGGCGAGCTCGAGCAACACGTAGCGGTCGAGAATCGTCCGACAGGCAAGCGTTCGAATCACAGACGAAAACTCTCGCCGAGATAAAATTTTCGAGCGACCGGGGAATCGAGAACTTCTTGGGCGCTTCCCTCAACTTCGATCTTGCCGTTATTGAGAATGTATGCGCGGTCGACGATGGCGAGTGTCTCGCGCACTTGATGGTCGGTGATGAGAATGCCGAGGCCCCGATCGCGAAGCTGGCGGATCATCACTTGAATGTCGGCGACGGCGATCGGGTCTATGCCGGTAAATGGTTCGTCGAGCAAGAGAAATGCCGGGTCGGTTGCAAGCGCTCGCGCGATTTCGACGCGGCGACGCTCTCCGCCGGAAAGCGATTCGCCACGCGCGTCTACGAAACGCTGCAGCCCGAACTCTTCGAGTAACGGCATCAGTCGCCGCTCGCTCTCTTCGAAGCTCACGCCGCGCTGCTGCCAGATAAGCCGAATGTTGTCGCCGACCGAGAGTTTGCGAAAAATTGAGTTCTCTTGCGCGAGATACCCGATGCCGCTGCGCGCGCGCTGATACATCGGCGCATGTGTAAGGTCGATTTCCGTATTCTCGTTATCGAGCACGACGGTTCCGCTATCGGGCTTCACTAAACCGACCACCATGTAGAACGTTGTCGTCTTTCCGGCGCCGTTCGGACCAAGC
>JAJXVC010000107.1 GCA_021782295.1 bacterium
GTGATGCGCTCTTAGGAGATATCTCGGCGCTCGGACGATCCGGAAACGACGCGCCGATCGGCTCGCCGGTGAGCGCGAGTGCGTCGACGCACTCGGTCGAAGGTTCGAGTCAGGCCATCGCCATCGGCTTCGCGGGGCCGCCGATAACGTCACGCGACGATGCAACGGCGCTCGATTTCGTGGCTTCGGCACTCCTCGATCGGCAACTCGGACGGGCGTTGCCGTTGCCGGCCGGAAACGTCGCCGTCGCGCGCTTCGTCACCCTGCAACGCGTCGGCGTCTTTACGATCTTCGGTGTCGGCAACGATCCGAAAAAGATGGGAACCGTGTTGCTGGCAGATCTGAAGCGACTTCGAACACCGCTCTCGCAGCCGCGCTTTCAGCGTCTCTTGCGCGCCTTTCAGTTCCATATCGCCTCGGCGATCGACGTGCCTCAAGGGCTTGCCGATAATCTTGGTTGGTATGCGGCCGCAGGTGATGCGGCATATGCCCCCGGCTTACCGAACGGAGCGTATGCCCGGAGTATTGCGCGGCTCACGCCGGAGCGCATCGCCGCCGCGGTGCGACGCTATCTCAACGATCCAACGACGATCATCATGAACCCCATCGCAGAAAAGAGCGTCTAATGAAGCGCCTCGCCCCGTTCGCCGTCGCCATCCTCCTCGTAGCGCTCTGTTCACCGCAGGGCGTCCGCGCCGAGAACGGAAGCGGCGCAGCGACATTGCCGGTTCGTCCGGTGACCTTCGTGCAACTCGATCTGCGCGCCGGGCTCAACCGGGAGCGCGAGAGCGAGAACGGCGTCGCAGCGCTCGACGCGCACCTGCTCGCGCGGACGCCGGTCGAGGTCGGCGGTCTCTCGCTGCCACTGCAGGACGCAATCCGCTCCGAGGGCGGCGATCTCAATATCCACGTCCATGACGATCGCGTCGCGATCGAGCTCGCCGGGCTCCCGCAGGCGATGCCGACCCTCATCGATGTGTTGGCGACGGCGATGAACGCACCGGACTTCTCGCTCGCGGCCCTCACCGAGGCGCGCACGGCACTCCTCGATCGGATTGCAGAGCGTGGGCAGAATAACTGGGAGTTGGCAACCGAGATGTTGCGCCGTTCGTTCGCTCGCTCGGGTAATCTCGCGATGCCGCGAGACGGGACGCCGTTTTCGATCCAGCATCTTTCGATCGCGCAAGCCCAGGCGTTCTATCGCTGGAACTATCGCCGTGGAGACCTCGCTACCACGATCGTCGGCGAAGAGACGCCGGGGCTCGCCGCTGCGCTCGCGCGTCTCGCAGGTGCGCTCCCCGGCGGGAAGTCGCCGCGGGTGAGCTCGCCGTCGCTATTGCTCGATGCGTCGAGCCTGGTCTTACGCACGACGAGGCCGACGCTTTCGACGATGATCGTCGCGTCGTTCCTTGCTCCGAAACCCACCTCGGCGGATTTCCCCGCAATGTTGGTCGAAGCGGCGCTGATGAAACGAATCCTCGCCGAAACGGCGGGCCTCCCCAAGGGGCTCGATGCATTTTACATCCGTCGATCCTATGGTGCTCGCTATCGCTCGCTCGGCGGGCGCCCGCAGCTATTGCTCTATGCATCGGGCGCGGTCGGTCGCCCCGACCGGCTCATCGGTGGAGCGCTCGCGCTCTCGCAGATGATCGGTGATGGGAAACTTCACGGGAATATCAATCGCTTGAAGGCGCAGGCGATCGGCGACTTCGCGCGCCAGGAGAGCGATCCGCGGCTCCATTTGCGCCTGCTACGCATTTATCGCGCAGCCGGTGGGACCGGCGACCCGGTCGCAAAAATCATCGCTGCCATCGCAAAAGTGACCCCTGCCGATTTGGCGCGCGTTGCAAAACGCTATCTCGTTCATCCCACCATCGCCGTCGTGCAGGGAAGCGACGGAAGCGGCTCCTGAAGCTCGCACTCGTCCACGATTACCTCAATCAACGCGGCGGTGCCGAGCGCGTTTTCGCGGTCATTGCTGCAGCGTTTCCCGACGCGCCGATCTACACGGCGTTCTACGACGAGCAAAAGACCGGTGATTGGTTTGCCGGGCGTACGATTCATCGCTCGTGGCTCGCCGGCATGCCGGGAATTCGCTCGCATTTTCGCTGGTACGCGCCGTTCTATCCGAACGCATTCGAACGATTCGATTTTACGGGCTACGACGCAATCGTCAGTTCGTCATCGGCGTGGGCGAAAGGCATTCGCGTGCCGGCCGGTTGCGTGCACCTCTGTTACCTGCATTCGGTAAGTCGCTTTCTCTTCGACTACGATGCATACGTCGGGGGGCTCGGCGTCGGAATCCTCGCGCGCCCGCTCGTGGCGGCGCTACAGCGATGGGATCTTCGTGCCGCACAGCGCCCGACCGAGATGCTCGCAAACTCCGCAACGACGGCACGCCGTGCGCTGCAGTACTATGGCCGAACCCTCGAGGTACTCCATCCACCGGTCGATACCGAACGATTCGCGCAACGGCGAGATCCGCGCGAGGCTTTTCTCGTCGTGGCGCGGATGTTACCGTACAAACGGATCGATCTGGCAATCGACGCTGCGCGTATTGCGAATGCACCGCTGCGCATCGTTGGTGACGGGCCGATGCGCGCGGCGCTCGAGCGGCGCGCGCAGGGTGCGCCGGTGACCTTTCTCGGGGAGCTCGGCGACCATGCGATCGCTGAGGAACTCGCGCACGCGCGCGCGGTGATCGTGCCCGGAATCGAAGATTTCGGCCTTATGCCGTTGGAGGCGGCGGCGAGTGGAACGCCGAGCATCGCCTACCGCGCCGGCGGAGCGACCGAGAGCATTATCGAGGGGAGAACCGGATCGTTCTTCGATCGGCCCGAGGCCGAGGATCTCGCCGCGGCGTTCCTGCGATTCGACGCCCGAGCATTCGACGAAGAGCAGTTGCGCGCGCATGCCGCCGATTTCTCCAATCGTGCCTTCGTCGAGAAGATTCGCACTCGTCTCGGAGCGCTGCTCGATGCTCGCTAATCTGTTTCCGCGACACCCGGCGATCGCTCCAGGTCTACCGAGCGTCGCGCTGCCCGCGTATAACGAACGCGGCGCCGATTTCGCGCGGCTTCGCGGCGAACGCATTGCAATCTATTGGCCGCACGGCTTCGGCGATTGGGTACACTTCGGGCATATTGCCGGGCTGCTTTCGCCGGAGAACGCGTATGCGATCTTCCGCATCGGCGACGATTACAGCGCACTCTTTTCGGGCGCGCAGCCCGTCGCTGCATTTCCGTCGGGGATCCGCGCAGTCGGGGATGGATCGGCGTTGGGTGCCCGGCACCTCGGGCTGAACTGGAAGCGTTTGTCGGGCAAACGAGAGCGCATCGCTCTCCCGGGCGAACTCCCGCGAGCGTTCGCGGAGTTCGCTCCCACCGCGCTGCTCTATACCGATTATCCCGAACCGGCAGAAGGGCGACTCGCCTTTCCGTTTCACACCAAGGCGCGCGCTCTCGCGCGCCACCTCGTCGAGGAGCGACGGCTCGCGCAGTTCGATCTCGCTCGGCCATTACCGCAATCGCTTTCGTTTACCGCCTCGCCCGACGTGCAGCGGCGATTCGACGATGCACTCGCGCGATCTATTGAGCCGCAGCAACGCTTGCTGCTCCTCGCCACCAGCGGTCATACCGCGCCGACGAAAGCGTGGCCGACCGGCGACGCACGAGCATTTGTCGAGCTTCTCCACGCACGCGATGCGCGCATTCGGGTGATTCTGCTCGATGCGCTCGGCGATCCGGAGGACGGCTGGCACGAACGCAACAGCGTGCTGTCATTTCGCGCATTAGCAGCCGAGGTCGACGAACCATTTGCCGAGACGTTCACCGCGTTGCTGGCGCGTCTCCACGCGTGCGTCGGCGTTCCTGCGGGGCCGATGCACGCCGTTTCGGCTCGCGGGGGAATACCGATCGTCGGTCTGTGGCTCGCGCACTATCCGACGTGGTACGACGAACCGAATCCGCTCGCGCTTCACCTCGTCGGCGAGCGCCCGATTGCACGCGGCTATCACTTGCGTCCGGCGGCGACGACCTTACCGAAGAGTCTCGACTATCGCATCGAACAGGTTGGAACGGAAGGGATATCTCCGGAGCTCGTCCTCGACGCGCTCATTCGCGTCGGCGCGATTTAGTGTGTCTTCATCCATAACAGCGAAGAAAAGGCGATCGCGTTAAACGAGGCGTGCGTGAGCATTGAAATTATGAGATTTTTCGAACGGTAATAGACGGTCGCGAGAACAAAACCGACGAGCGTGAGCGGGAGAAAGAGCTCGATATCGCCGTGCGCCGCCCCGAAAAGGAGAGAGCTGAAGATCGCGCCGACCCAAAAATTGCCGTACCGCATTCCGAGGTTGAAAAGAAATCCCCTGAAAATCAACTCTTCGGCGATTGGTGCAACGACCACGCCATAAAGGATAAAGGCGATGATCGCGGGCGTATGCCGGATATTTTCGAAAATTTTGGCGACGTCTTGCATGTGATGGGGGTGATGCGAGAGGTGATTGACGATGATGCTGCCGCCGTCGCCCACGATAATTGCGGCCACGAAACCACCGATGACGTACAACAAAGCGCTCGCAGGGGGAAGCCGCAAGCCGAGCTCTTCCCACGAATAGAGGGAGATGCGCGGAAGCATCGTCATCAAAACCAAGATCGGCGGTAATTCGAAAGCGAGTTGAACGACAAGCACCGCGGTTACCGGAAGGTTCACCGGTGAGTGCATAAGCTTCGTGAGAATCGGTGGGTCGATGATAATGTACGCGACGAGGGCAAGAACAGCACAGGCGACGGCCAGACCGATCATGCCGAGGATGACAAGGGCGACCGAGGAGCCTTTAAATGCCCCCTCGCGCCAGTGCGTCGGCCAACCGGGCGAAACCATCGATGTCGATCCGTTCTCCGCGTTCATTTTCGTCGATTCCAGCCGTTTGCATGGCGTTGAGGATCTCGCTTCGCTCTACGGAGAGCGCACGCGAGAGCGAGTTTGCTAAAGTCTTTCGCCGATACGCGAACGATCCGCGCACGACCTTCTCGAAAAGCGTTGGGTCGATTGGCTCGACCAACGGGCGCGCGCGCCGATTCAGAACGATAACCGTCGAATCGACTTTCGGGCGTGGATAAAATGCAGCAGGACCGAGCGTAAACGCGCGCTCGACGTTCATGACGTTGTTCACGGCGATGGTCAGGCTGCCGTATGCGGGTGATCCGGCCGCTGCAAGCAATCGGTCGGCAACATCTTTTTGAATCATCGCGACGATGCGTTGCGGTCCATCGGCGAGTTGCGCGAGCCGAATCAGGAGCGGCGTTGCGATGTTATACGGCAGGTTGCCTGCGACGTGCCAACGACTGCACGAGGCTTCGGGCCAGGCATAATTCAGCGCGTCGGTCTCGAGAATGTCGACCGATGCGAGTGCTTCGTTTTGCCGGAGCAACGCCACTAAATCGCGGTCGATCTCCAATGCGCGGACGCGAGCACCGTCGCGCGCGAGGGCAGTGGTGAGCGCGCCGGTGCCGGGGCCGACCTCAACGATCCATTCCGGCGCATCTGCGAGCGCGAGCGCGGCAATTTTTACGCAGAGCGAATCGTCGAGCAAGAAATTTTGCCCGAAACGCTTTTTCGGGTGTAACCCCGCCGCGTTGAGTAGGCCGCGTGCACTCACCCTTTGATAGCGAAGACTTCGATCTTCCGGCGCCCGAACTGAAGCGCTGCGCGTTCGGAATCGAAGCCGAGATCGATGCGGTGGCCGATGATGGCGCCACCGGTGTCGCCGGCAACGGCGTATCCATAGCCGGGGATAAAGAGTTTGGTTCCCAAGGGTATAACGCGCGGGTCGACGGCGACGATTCCGTGACCGGCACGCTCGCCCGTAGCGGTAATCCCGCTGCAGCCCGTGCACCACGGCGTATAAGCGGTCGCAACCATGCTGATTGCGTGTACGGCACGCAATTGCATTTTGCCGATACTCCGCGCCGTATAGTTTGAAAAGGCCCCGATATCCCCAACTCCGTCGAGAACGATGCGCGGGTGCGCGGCACGAACGGTCGTCGATGCGAGCGCCACGCGGCGTATGATGCCATTTGGATATTTGAAGTAGCGATAATCGATGCGTCGTTCGCCGATCGACCCGACCGAAACGATTTTATGGGCACCGACCCGCATGTGCGTATCGAGATGATGGATCGTTCCCGCGCGTACCGGCACGACGACGCTGCGATCCCATGCAATAATATGAAAGAGCCTGACGCGCGAACCGTTGTGGAGCGTGGTGCCGAGCGAGGGAAATACTTTATCGAATTTTCCGATCTTCACACCTTGCATCGAAAGAAACGATCCGACGTCCTGTGCCGTCGTTGCAACGTGCTCGACTGAGGCGCCATCGAAAAAGACCACGTGAATCGCGCGCCGATAAATAATCGTCGCGCCGTTGCTCAACGGGGCGGCGGGTGCGGGCACGACTTCATCGCCGGGTGCAACGCGAATGCCCCGCTCGCGAAGGAATTGGCCGACGTTTGCGGCGGTGCTTTGGTAGGGCATGCTCCGCGATCCGTCCTCGAAGAGGACGGTATAGGTGGTGGGCTCCGCAGCGCGCACGGCCGTGGTCGG
>JAJXVC010000108.1 GCA_021782295.1 bacterium
TATTTCGTCGGGCGCATCGGCTCGCGTATCGTTGCCTACGGCGGCATCTGGGTGATTCTCGAAGATTCACACGTCACGACCATCGCGGTCGATCCGGATCTGCGCGGACGCCGGTACGGCGAGCGTTTGCTGCTGCATCTGCTCGACACGGCGATCGAACTCGGGGCGGCGTGGATGACGCTGGAAGTGCGCGAGAGCAACGTGTCGGCGCAGCAGCTCTATCAAAAATATGGCTTTACGACCGTCACGACGCGAAAATCGTATTACAGCGATAACAACGAGAGCGCGTTGGTGATGTGGGCCGGGAACCTTCAGGGCGAGCTCTATCGGGCGCGCTTGGATGCGCTGCGCGCGAAACTCGCGTGAATCGCTATACCGAACTTGCGCGCGAAATGCGTTCGGCAATCGGCGGGCGCCGACGCGCCGACCACAGCATTCGCGTCGCGCGCTGCGCGGAGCTTTTAGCGATGCGGCATGGCATCGATGCGGCGCGCGCGCGCACCGCCGGCATGCTGCATGACGTGGCACGGATGTGGCCCGCATCGCGTTTGCTCGAAGAGGCGCTCGGAAGAGGTTACCCGGTCGATGATTTCGAGCGGCGCAACCCGATCGTGCTCCATGCGCCGCTCGGCGCAACCATCGCTGCGGAACGCTTCGCGGTGCGCGACCCCGAGGTTGCCGCGGCGATCGCCGCCCATACGCTCGGCGCTGCGGAGATGTCGCCGCTCGCCCAGGTACTCTATCTCGCCGACGCACTCGAGCCGGGGCGCGATTATCCCGAGCGTCGGCAGCTTTGGGAGCTGGCAATGCGGGATCTCGACGCGGCGATGTATGCTACGCTCGAGCGAACGCTCGCCTATTCCCGCAGTCGCGGGTTCGAGATCGCTCCGAGGACGAAAGCCGCGTTGGATACGTTCTCACGCATGAAAGGGAAGGTTTCCACTGTCAGCACTCATTGATATCGTTCGCGCGGCCGCGGAAGAGAAAAAGGGCGAAGAGATCGAGGTCTTGGAGGTCGGCTCCAAAACGATTCTCGCCGATTACTTCACGTTGGTTACCGGGCGCTCGAAGATTCAGACCCGGGCGATCGCCGATGCGATCGTCGAGGCGGTCGAGGCTTCGGGCGGGCGGGTCGCGCGCGTCGAAGGCTACGCCGAAGGAAGCTGGATCCTGCTCGATCTCGGTGCGGCGATCGTCCACATCTTTACGCCGGAGCAGCGAACGTTCTACAATCTGGAGCGGCTCTGGGGTGAGCCGTTACCGACCAGCCGAGAGGAGCAAGCATGAGTACGCGCGCCCGCGTCGTCTATAAAACCAAAGCTGAGCGTCAACGTTTTTCGCGGTGGCTGCGCTTCGGGGTCTGGATTTTTCTCGGCATCTTCGTCTTCACGGTCGCCGGCGGTGTACTCGCGATGAGCGTGCACATCGGCGGAGGAACGCCGTAAGCGAACCACCGGTTCGAAACACTCTCCCATACCCCGCGGTAGTAGAGCGCGGAGGAAGCAGTTAATCGATGAACCTTCGCAGCCTACGGGCTCGTTTTTCCGTAACGCTTGCGGCGATCGCCGCGCTCGCGTTTCCCGTCGCCGCCCAAGCGGCGAGCTTCGTTCATGACGGAGCGAACATGCTCTCGCCGACGACTGCTGCACGACTCGAACGGAGTTTGAGTGCATTCAACGCCGAGACGGGGAAACAGGTCGTCGTCGTGACGGTTCCTTCGCTTGGAGGTACCGGGCTACACGCCGCAGCGCAGCAAGCGTTTTCGCAGTATGCCGTCAACGGCGTGATGATTTTCGTCGCGCTGGCCGAGCACAAAGATATCATCGTGCCCGACGCCGCGGGCGTTCGCGCTGGATGGTTTACGCCCCCGATCATCGCGCCGATTCGGCAGGCGATGGAGGCTCAATTTAAAGCGGCCGATACGAACGGCGGGATCACCGATGCGGCGGAAACGCTCGTCGGCATCTATCGCTCGCACCTCGGCTCGCTGCAAAACGCGACTGCACCTGCGCGTTCCTATGGTGCCCCTGCGACGATACCCGGTTCGGGTATCGCGACCCCGGTCTCGAACCGGAAAGGACCGAGCCCCATGTTCTGGTTGATCGTTCTCATCGTCGGTTTTCTCGTCGTGCGCTCGATCGCGCGCGCATCGGCGCAGCGTCCGCCGTACGGGCAGATGGGTGGACCGCCTGCGGGGCCGGTCGGCCCGACCGGATCTGCGCCGATGGGCACACCGATGGGCTACGGCGGCGGCATGATGGGCGGTGGACTCTTCAGCGGCCTGCTCGGTGGGCTCGGCGGCGCCTGGCTCGGCAATCAGCTCTTCGGTGGCGGCGGCATGATGGGCGGTGGAATGATGGGCGGCGGCCCCAATATCGCCGACGCCTCGCAGATGGGTGCGCCCGACGGTGGCGGCTGGGGCGGTGATGCCGGACAGGCCGATATGGGCGGCGCCAGCAGCGGTGATTTCGGCAGCGGCGGCTTCGGCGATATGGGCGGCGGCTTCGGCGGCGGCGACATGGGCGGGGGCGGCGACTCCGGCGGCTGGTAATCGCGCGGGGGGGTGCAGGCGCCTACGCAGAATGCGCCCCCCATGCGACGTTTCATACTCTGCGCGCTTGCGCTGGCGCTCCTTGCGCCCTCGATCCCGCTCCCGGCGAAGGCCGCCGGGCAGATGCTCGCCTCGGTTCCCCAGTCCGCTTTCGGCGGGCTCTCTTGGCGTGAGGTCGGCCCGCTTCGCGGCGGCCGTGCAGTCGCCGTCACCGGTGTGCCGGGGCAGCCGAACCACTATTATTTCGGCGCGGTCGACGGCGGCGTCTGGGAGACCAAGGATGCCGGGCGCACGTGGAAGCCGATCTTCGACAAAGAAGATATCGGATCGATCGGTGCGATTGCGGTTGCGCCGAGTGCGGTAACAACGATCTACGTTGGTACCGGCGAGCCCGATATGCGCAGCGATATTGGGTACGGCAACGGTATGTACGTCTCGCATGACGGCGGAAAGACGTGGGCGCATATCGGTCTGCGCGATACGCGACAGATCGCGGCGATCGTCGTCGATCCGCAGAACGCAAACATCGTCTATGTCGCCGCGCTCGGGCACGCGTACGGCCCGAACGCCGAACGCGGTGTCTTCGAGAGTGTCGATGGCGGAAAAACGTGGCGGAAAATTCTGTATAAGAACGAGAATACCGGTGCGATCTCGCTTTCGATGGATCCGCAGAATCCGCAAATACTCTACGCAGCGCTTTGGCAGACGCGGCGCCCGCCGTGGAACGTCTATCCGCCAAGCAACGGACCCGGTTCGGGGCTCTACAAGAGCACCGACGGCGGTGCGCATTGGACGCAATTACGCAACGGGCTTCCGAGCACCGTCGGGCGCATCGGCGTAGCGGTCGCGCCGAGCAATCCGCAGATCGTCTACGCGCGCGTCGATAGCGATCGCGCGCATGGTGGTATGTATCGTTCGAACGACGGCGGCGCCCATTGGTTCAAAACCGACGGCGATATCCGCATTTGGAAACGCGGATGGTATTTCGGCGAACTTGCAGTCGATCCGAAAAATTCCAACATCCTCTACACGATGGATACATCGACCTATCGCTCGACCGACGGCGGCAAAACGTTCGTTGCTATTAAAGGGCAGCCCGGCGGCGACGATTACCATCAACTCTGGATCTATCCGCAAGACCCGACGCATATGGTGCTCGGCGGCGATCAAGGCGTTGTCGTCACCGTCGATAACGCGAAGACCTGGAGCTCTTGGTACAACCAACCGACCGCGCAGGTTTATCACATCAGCGTCGACGATGCGTTTCCATATCACATCTATGGTTCGCAGCAAGATTCCGGCGCGTTTTCGTTACTGAGCCGCAGTAAGTACTCACAACTGAGCATGCGCGACTGGCAACCGGTCGATGCGGGAAGCGAGAGCGGCTGGCTCATTCCCGATCCGCGCAAGATCGGGCGCGTTATCGCTGCGGCCCCGAGCGTCCTCGCTCCGCCGACGATCGAAGATACCACGACGGGCTGGGAGCAGAACATCGATCCCGAAGCGGCGCATCCGCATCATTTCTGGCGCTACACGTGGACGCTGCCGCTCGCGCTCTCGAGCGTCGATCACCGAACGCTCTACTTCGGCACGCAGCGAATCTTCCGTACGCGGAATTTCGGCTATAGCTGGAAGATCGTCAGCCCGGATCTCACTCGCGCGCACGGCGACGACCACCCCGCGAATCTCGACCCCGCGACGCTCGCCGATAATATCGGGTTGAAACGGCGTGGTGTCGTCTACGCGATCGCGCCCTCGCCGATTCGCGCGAACGTCGTGTGGGCCGGCACCGATGACGGGCAGGTCTGGATCACTACCGACGGGTGCAAACATTGGCGCAACGTCACGCCCAAAGCGCTTACACCGTGGAGCAAAGTTGGGATTATCGCGGCGTCGCACTTCAACCCGCAGGTCGCCTATATGGCCGTCGACCGCCATCGGCTCGACGATTTGACGCCGTATATCTATCGCACTGCAGACGGCGGCAAGCAGTGGACGAAGATCGTCAACGGCATTCCGCCGCACGATTTCGTGAACGTCGTTCGTGAAGATCCGCATCGCGCCGGGCTGCTCTATGCCGGTACCGAGCTCGGAATGTTTGTATCGTTCGATAACGGCAACCACTGGGAGTCGTTCCAACGGAATCTGCCGGTGACGTCGGTGCGCGATATCATCGTCAAACACGGCGATATCATCATCGCGACACATGGCCGCGGCGTCTACGTGATGGACGACGTTGCGCGCTTGCGGCAAATTTCGGCGGCGAGTCTGGGCGCTCCGGCGTATCTCTACGCGCCGGCGGTCACCTATCGCTTGAAACCTTACAACGATGAAGAGACGCCGATTCCCTACGATGAAGCGCAACTCAAGAACCCAACCTACGGCATGCAGATCGATTACGCGATCGGAAGGCGGCCGGCGACGCCGATTGTCGTCGAAATTCGCGATGCGAAGGGGAAGGTGTTACGACGTTGGAGCTCGAGCCAGCACGTCGTTGCGCCGAATCCGCAGAAATTCGATATCCCCGCCTATTGGCTGCGTGCGATGCCGCTGCCGGGAGTCTCAATCGGGACGCATCGTTTCGCGTGGGATCTCCGCGCCGGAAGCCCGGGTGGGCCGATGGTTCCGCCGGGAACCTACCGCGTGGTGCTGAAGGTCGACGGAAAGACCTATACGCAGAATGCAACGCTGCTGCGCGACCCGCGAACGCATACCAGCAATGCTGAATTGCGCGCGCAGTTTGCGTTCGCGGAGAGGCTCGACGCAACGATCCATCGCATCCGCGTCGCGCAATATGCCGCGCAGCGCCTACTCGACGGCGGAAAGCTCGATGCCGCGCAAAAGCATGAGTTGCTGACGCGCGTGATCGGCGTTTCGCCGAAATTGAGTCCGGATAATTCGATCGGGGAAGCCTCGCTCGATTTCTCGAGCCTCGGATTCCTGGCGAATGCGTACGGTGGGCTGGTGTCGGCGGTGGAATCGGGGCAGGGCACGTTCGCGCAGGCACCGCGCAACGCGACCGATCCCGGGATTACCGCGACCATGCAGACGGCGAAACGCAAACTCGATGCAATCCTCGCCAAGACGTTGGCGCGACTCGCATCATTGGAGCACGCTCACTAGGCGCGCGCTATCACGCCGAGTAGCGGTGCTGTCACGCCGAGTAGCGGTGCTGTCACGCCGAGTAGCGGTGCTGTCACGCCGAGTAGCTGCCGAAGGCAGCGTATCGAGGCGCGCGTCGGCACCGCCCTCGATACGCGCTTCGCGCTACTCGGGCCGACAACCCCAGTGTCGCGCCGAGTAGCTGCCGAAGGCAGCGTATCGAGGCGCACGTCGGCATCGCCCTCGATACGCGCTTCGCGCTACTCGGGCCGACAACCCCAGTGTCACGCCGAGTAGCTGCCGAAGGCAGCGTATTGAGGCGCGCGTCGGCACCGCCCTCGATACGCGCTTCGCGCTACTCGGGCTGACAACAAGCGCGCTACTCGGGCTGACAACAAGCGCGCTACTCGGGCTGACAACAAGCGCGCTACTCGGGCTGACAACAAGCGCGCTACTCGGGCTGACAACAAGCGCGCTACTCGGGCTGACAAAAACGCCGAGCCACCGCAAAGCGGTGACTCGGCGTTTAGAGAGCCGTGGGTACTTACGGAGCGCTATACCACGCGTCGAGATCGCGTTGGTAGTTCGCGAGCGACTGTGGATTGAGATAGATCATGTGGCCGACGCGGAAGTAGCGATAGGTGATATTTCGCTGCAACGACGGCGGGATGCCGAGGTGCTCGAACGTGTAGAGCGCCGCTTCGTACGGAGTGGCGAAATCGTAGTAACCCATCGCCACGAAGACCTTCATGCTCGGTTCGTTCGTCATCGCGAAGGCGATATCGGGCGCCACGTTGGTCGGCTGCATGCCGTTATGCTTCCAGTTCCAGCCGCCGTTCTTGGCGATGATACTGTAGACGCTGCTGCGATAGGGAATC
>JAJXVC010000109.1 GCA_021782295.1 bacterium
TATCGCGAGATCGCGCTGCTTCCCGACGGCACGATCGACGGCGACGCGCTCGAACGCGAAGCGCGCGCGATCGATCGCGGCGCGATTTTCGTGCAACGCTCGCGCGGCTACGCAACCCGTCCGAGCCTATCGATTGCAGAGCTCGAACGCGCTTTCGCGCGCCTGCGCGCGATGCGCAGCGATCTCCCGATTCTCGTCGATAATTGCTACGGCGAACTCGTCGAGGAACGCGAGCCGACGCATGTCGGCGCCGATCTCGTCATGGGATCGCTCATTAAAAATCTCGGCGGCGCGCTCGCACCAACCGGCGGCTACTGCATCGGGCGATCCGATCTCGTCGATCTCGTTGCCACGACGCTCTACGCTCCGGGGCTCAACGATGCGCTCGGCCCGACCCTCGGGTTCGGGAAAGCCTTTATCCAAGGGCTTTTCCAGGCGCCGAACATTGTCGAGGCATCTTTACGAACTCTTGATTTTTCCGCCGCGCTCTTCGCGGAATTGGGTTACCGCGTCGATCCCGCGCCGGGTGCACGGCGCACCGATATCGTGCAAGCGATCGCTCTGGGAAGCCGCGAGCGCGTGCTGCGCTTTTCGCGCGGCCTGCAGAGCGTGCTGCCGATCGACGCTCGTTTTCGCCCCGAACCGGGTGCGGTGCCCGGTTATCGCGATCCGGTCATCATGTCGGGCGGCGCGTTCGTTTCCGGCGCGACGATCGAACTTTCGTGCGATGCGCCGCTCCGCGAGCCCTACGAACTCTACTTGCAGGGCGGTGTGAATGCGATCCACGGTTACCTTGGTGCGCTCGCCGCGGCGCGCGCGACCCTGGAATCGTCTTAAGCCGAGAGGCTCGACGCGCTCGACGCAGAAGCGAGAGGGTCTCCGTGAACATACAAGGCAGTCACGCACAACAGCGGCGCCACGTCCGCGTCGAGATTGCATTACCGGTGACGTTGATCGTCCCAGGGCTGGAACTGGTCGTGCCCGCACGTTCGCTGGACTTAGGGGGCGGCGGCATGCGCGTCTCGACGCGCGCCGACCTACCGGCGGGGCAGCACGTCGTGCTGCGGTTCTCGCTACCGGGAGATGACGAGCGGCAACTGCTCGTGCGCGGCCGCGTGGTGCTCTCGTTCTACGATGCGACGGCGCATCTCTACGCTCACGGGATCGCCTTCACGCAATACTCCGCACAAGACGGAACGGAGATCGCGCGCTACGTCGCTTCCTCTTCCTCGGAGCCCCCGAGGAAGCCATAGAAGAAGAAACGGTTGCCGTCGGCGGTGGTGAGCACGATGCGCGTCTCCTCCACCTCGATATCGGCGATCGTTTTCCCGACCAAGTTCTCTAAAATCGCCTGCGCCTGCGCGAATTCGGCTTCGCGCAGGGCGTCCGGCTCTACGTCGACCAGCTGCATTAGCTCGTCGATACGGTCGCTCATCGTCACTCTTCTCCAATCATCGGCTTGACGGCCGGATATGTTAGGCTATGGTGAAGGCTCGGCACCCGGCACGGGGAGCGCGCGGCCCCGAGCGAGAAGCGCCTGCGGCAAGAACGATGTTGGTGCTTGAAGTTGTAAGCGGGCCGCTCGACGGCCAACGCTGGGAATTTGAATCCGAAATCACGATCGGACGCGACGACGCGGCGGCTCAGGCCTGCCTCGCGCTCGACCGCTATGTCTCGCGCGCCCATGCGCGTATTCGGGTCGATGAGGGGGAGCTCGTGCTCTCCGACCTCGAGAGCCGCAACGGCACCCGCGTGGAGGGAGCGAAGATCGTGGGAACCGTGCGGATCGAGCCCGGAACGCCCTTTATCGTCGGGCGGACGGCCTTGCGCGTTCTCGTGCGTCCCTAACGTGCGTCTGGTGACGACGATCGAGGAGCTGCGTGCTTGGCGGCGCGAGGCGCCCCCGACGCTCGGCTTCGTGCCAACGATGGGCGCGCTGCATGAAGGGCACCTCGATCTCGCGCGTTTTGCGCGCTCGCAGAATGCCGCCGTCGTCGCTTCGGTCTTCGTGAACCCGCTGCAATTCGGCGAAGGGGAGGATCTCGCGCGTTACCCGCGTGATCTCGCCGGCGATCGCGAAAAACTCGCCGCGACCGGTGTCGACCTGCTCTTCGCGCCCGCTGCCGAGGAGATCTATCCGCCGGGTTTTAGCACCGCGATCGACGTCGGCCCCGTCGGCGAGGCCTATGAAGGCGCGCTCCGTCCGGGGCATTTTCGCGGCGTTGCAACCGTGGTTGGAAAACTGTTGCATCTCGTCGTTCCGCAGCGGCTCTACGTCGGGCAAAAAGATGCGCAGCAGAGCGCGGTGCTGCGCAAACTCGTCCGCGATCTCGGCTACGATTGCGGCGTGACGATCGTGCCGACGGTGCGCGAGACCGACGGCCTCGCGATGTCGTCGCGCAATCGCTACCTCGACGAGCGCGAGCGCCGCGCGGCGCCATCGTTACACCGCATGCTCCGCCGATTCGTCGAGCTCTTAAAGACCGGCGAGCCCTTCGAAATCGCGCGAACCGAAGCGGCGGTGCTGCTCGATCCGCCCGGAGCGCTCGATTACCTCGCGTGTGTCGACGCCGAGAGCTTCGCTCCGCTCTCCGCGCTGCGCGAAAATTCTTTCGTCATCGCCGCCGCTCGTTTCGGCCGTACCCGGTTGCTCGACAACATCTGGTTCCCGCAATGAACGGCGCGCGCGTACTCCTCGTCGTCAGCGGCGGCATCGCAGCCTATAAAGCGGCGGCGTTGACGAGTACGTTGGTGCAACGCGGTGCGACCGTCGACGTCATGCTCACTGCCGATGCCGAACGATTTATCGCACCGCTCACTTTTGCCGCGCTCACCGCGCGCCCGGTCTATACCTCGCTCTGGGATGCTCCCGAACGGATTCCGCATATTCGTCTCGTGCGCGAAGCCGAGGTGGCGATCGTCGCCCCGGCAACCGCGAACATCATTGCGAAATTGCGCGCCGGCATCGCCGACGATCTTGCAACGACGGCGTTACTTGCGGCGCGCATTCCGGTGCTGCTCGCCCCGGCGATGAACGCCGCGATGTACGAAAACGGGACGACGACGGAAAATATTGCAGCGTTGCGGGCGCGTGGTTACGAAATCGTCGAGCCCGAATCGGGCTTTCTCGCCGAACGCGAGCACGGGGTCGGTCGGCTCGCGAGCGAGGAACGACTGCTCGAAGCGATCGAACGCGCGCGCGCGCGCCGCCGGTCGCTTCTCGGCATGCGCGTGCTCGTTACCGCCGGCCCGACGCAGGAGCCTTTCGACCCGGTGCGTTTCATCGGCAATGCATCGACCGGTGCAACGGGAATTGCGCTCGCCGAAGAGGCGGCACGACGCGGCGCAAACGTAACGTTGTTACTCGGCCCGACCTTGCTCGCACCGCCGAACGGCGTGCGCACCGAGCGCTTTGCCACGGCGGAGGAATTGCTCGCCCTCGCGCTGCGCGAAAGTCGCGATATCGATCTCACCATCGCCGCCGCCGCCGTCGCCGATTGGCGCCCGAACGAGATATCGGCGGAGAAGCGGAAGAAGAGCGATGAAACGTTGCACGTCGATTTGGAGCGCACCCCCGACGTTCTCGCCGCGCTATCGGCTGCGGGAGGCTCGCGGTGTATCGTCGGTTTCGCCGCCGAAACCAGCGATCACGAAGCCCACGCACGCGAAAAAATGAAGCGTAAAGCGCTCGATGCGATCGTTGTAAACGACGTTCGCGACGGCGCCGGCTTCGGCTTGCAGGAAAACGGTTATGTGCTGCTCGATCGCTCCGGCGCGCGGACCGATCTGGGGCGTGCGGAGAAACGGACGCTCGCCGGGCGACTGCTCGACGCGCTCGAACCGTTGTTAAAGGGGAAAACGTAGTGTTGCTCGCGATCGACGTAGGAAACACCGAAACGAAATTCGGGATTCTCGACGAAGATGGATCGGTGCTACAGATGTGGCGCGTGCGAACGCTCACCAATCGCACGCCCGACGAGATCGGCGTCTTCATCACGCAACTCTTCGCCACTGCGAAGCTCGACGTGCGTACGATCGATCGCATCGTGATCGCGAGCGTCGTGCCGAAACTCGATTTTGCGCTGGTCGGAGCGTGCAAGCGTTTCTTCCATCTCACGCCGACGATGTTCGAGCCGGATAAACAACCGCTGATGCCGATCGAGAGCGAGCGGGCCGCGGAGGTGGGGGCCGATCTTGTCGCCGCCGCGATCGGCGGCGTCGCACGCTACGGGTCGCCGCTCATCGTCGCTTCGTACGGCACCGCGACGGTTTTCACGGCGATCTCGCGGGCCGGTGCATTTCTCGGCGCGGCGATCGCACCGGGGATCAACGTTTCCATCGACGCGCTCGTCGGCCGCACGGCGAAGCTCCCACAGGTCGCGCTCGATCCGCCGCAGCGCGCGATCGGCCGCAACACCGTCGAGGCGCTGCAAGCCGGCATCATGCTCGGCGTCGTCGGCGCGACGCGCCTCGTCATCGAGCGCTTTAGCGAGGAGTTGGGCGGGCGGACGCGCGTCGTCGCGACCGGTGGCCTCGCCGCCGTCGTCGCGCGCTCGTGCCCCTCAATCGATATCGTGGACCCGCACTTGAGCATGCTCGGCCTCTATCTCTTCGCCAATGCACTCCGCACGGCGTAGCGCCTTAATCGGGTTAACGAGGGCCGGCGTTCGAATATTAAAATACTTTACATATATTTAACAACTAAGAGGTAGAATGGCATCGGCGCGTGGCGGGGGGCTCGCGCAAACTTCCACTTCTATCACCTAGGAGATATATGTTGCAGAAACGTTTCAGCGCCCTCGGACTTCTGATGGCGCTCTCTTTAGCGGCGTGCGGCGGGGGCGGCTCGTCGCCTTCCTCGCTCCCGGCCGCTTCGTCGCGGGCCGCTCGCCCAACGGCCGCGCGGCGAATCGCTCTTCCGGCAGCCAAGTCGGTTCGGAAAGCCCGTTCGACGGGGGCGACGAACGCCGTCGCCGACGGCGGCTTCGAGAGCGGCGGTTTCTCGGTCTGGCAGCAATGCGGTAACGTGAATGCCGCGATCGTCACGAGCCCGGTGCATAGCGGCAGCTACAGCGAGCTTAGCGGCACGACCTCCTCGCCGGAGGTCAACGGTTATGCCGGCGTCTGCCAGCAGGTGACGATTCCCAGCAACGGCGTGCTGACGCTCTGGGTCAACGAAGGCACGAACGACACGCTCGCCTACGCCGATCAGGAAGCCGATCTCCTCGATTCTTCCGGCAACGTCGTCGACACGATCTTCAGCGAAGCCGCTACGACGAACGGTTGGGTCGAGCGCACGTACGACCTGAGCCAATATGCCGGACAGAGTTACTGGCTCTTCTTCGGCGTCTACGGCAACGGTTGGACGAGTGGATACATCTACCAGTATCTCGACGACGTCAGCCTCACCGCAGGCGGCGTGAGCCCGAGCCCAACGCCGAGCCCGGTGCCGACGGCAACGCCGAGCCCGGTGCCGACGGCGACGCCGAGCCCGGTGCCGACGGCGACGCCGACCGCACAGCCAACGGCAACGCCGACCGCACAGCCGACGGCAACGCCGACTGCACAGCCGACGGCAACGCCGACTGCACAGCCGACGGCAACGCCGAGCCCGGTGCCGACGGCGACGCCGACGGCACAGCCGACGGCAACGCCGGTGCCGAGCGCCTATGCGTGCGACGATGCGCAGTTCCTCAGCGATCAAGCCGCATTCGGTGCGGGGACGATCTCGGGGGATCAACTCGTCGATATCTGCGGCCAAGTCACCCAGGTGTTGCCCTCGAAGGTGACGGCGAGCGGAAATCACGGCTACTTCTACGTGCAGATTCCCAACGGCGGCACGATCGAGATCGTCTCGAATCTCGATGCGATGGCGCAGGCGCCGAGCAACAATCCGCCGAGCTGGCCGTGGGTTGCCACCGGCAACTACGTCTACGTGCAAGGCCGCTACTACTACGACAACGCGAGCAGCCAAGGCATCGATTGGACCGAAGACGACACCGGATCGTGGCCCTATATCGGCTACGTCGCCGTCTGCGATTCAAGCGCGAATAATTGCGTGAAGTACTGGTAGAACGACCCCGACTCGGGCTGACACCTCCGTCAGCCCGAGCAGCAACCTGTCAGCCCGAGTAGGCCCGCAGGGCCGTATCGAGGGCCCGAAATCTGTCAGCCCGAGTACAAAGCTGTCAGCCCGAGTAGGCCCCCCTCGACAGGCTCGGGGTAAACTCCGAGGCCGTATCGAGGGCAGAAATCTGTATCAGCCCGAGCACAAAGCTGTCAGCCCGAGTAGGCCCCCCTCGACAGGCTCGGGGTAAACTCCGAGGCCGTATCGAGGGCAGAAAGCTGTCAGCCCGAGTAGGCCCGCAGGGCCGTATCGAGGGCAGAAATCTGTATCAGCCCGAGCACAAAGCTGTCAGCCCGAGTAGGCCCCCCTCGACAGGCTCGGGGTAAACTCCGAGGCCGTATCGAGGGCCCGAAATCTGTC
>JAJXVC010000110.1 GCA_021782295.1 bacterium
AACGGGGTGAAAAGTCCGACGATATAGAGCCCGAGCGACCACCACGGACCCTTTGCCGCGAAGGCCACCGCGACCGTACCGAAAACGAGCAAGCGTGCGAAACTACTTAAGACGAACGCCCGCCCTCTACCGGTCTCCACCAGCCGCCTGGCTGCCTCGGTCAGGAAATAGAGGTTGAGGATTCCGCAGAGATAGCCTACCACGAAGGCCGACACCGCCAGGATCGGTAGGCTCACTGCCGCGCCCCTGCTACGGCACGAAGGCGGCAGGTTCCTCGCCGCCGCGGAAACGGGAAAGCAGCGCGGCGAGAATCCGCTTCGAGGCGCCGCCGTCACCGTAGGGGTTCGCCGCCCGCGCCATCGCGGCATAATGCGCCGGATCGCCGAGAAGCGCCGCCGCGCCGGAGAGGATGCGCTCGGGGTCGTGCCCGACGAGCTCGAGCGTCCCCGCAGCGAGCCCTTCCGGGCGCTCCGTCTCCTCGCGCATCACGAGCACCGGCTTGCCGAGACAAGGGGCTTCCTCTTGAATGCCGCCGGAATCGGTAAGAACGAAGTGTGCGGCTCGCACCGCCGCGACCATCTTCGCGTAATCGATCGGATCGACGAGAATCGCGTCGTCGAGGCCGCCGAGCACCTCGCGGACCACCGGAGCAACGTGCGGCGATGGGTGGACCGGCCAGTAGATCTGCGGGCGCTGCGGCAACTCGAGAATGCGGCGCATCGCCTCGGCCATCGCGCGCATATGCGGGTGATTTTCGCGTCGATGCGCGGTAACGACGATCAAGGGGCGCTGTGGATCGACGCGCTCGAATTGCGGCGGCAGCGGCAGCGTCGGGCGATGCGCGACTTCGAGAAACGCGTCGATCACGGTGTTGCCGGTGACGAAGATGTTGCGCGCGCCGACCCCTTCGGCGAGCAAATTCTCCCGCGCGCGCGCGGTCGGCGAAAAATGATAGCGCGCGAGCCGCCCCGTTAGCCGGCGATTCATTTCTTCGGGATAGGGCAGCCACGGATCGCCGGTACGCAGCCCCGCTTCCACGTGCCCAACCTCGGCTTTTGCGTAGAACGCTGCCAGCGCCGCTGCGGTGCTCGTCGTCGTGTCGCCATGAACGAGGACGATCTCCGGACGAGCGCGCGCCAATACCGGCTCCATGCCTTCGAGTACGCGCGTCGTTATCTGCGTGAGCGTCTGATCGGAGGTCATGATGTCGAGATCGTAGTCGGGAACGATCGAGAACAACGCCAGCAAATCGTCGAGCATGTGTCGATGTTGCGCCGTCACGCAGATCGACGCATCGAAGCGCGGATCGGCGCGGAGTGCTTCAACGACCGGCGCCATTTTTATGGTGTCGGGGCGCGTCCCAAAGACGCTCATGACGCGTAAGGGTTCGCTCACACAAGCCTTCCCGAATGAGAGAGAATACCGGATACCAACAGCGCGACGACGCCGAGGACGATGCAGACGGCATAAATGAGAAAGACGGCCTGCCGAACGCCGAGGCCGAATCGAAAGATCAATTGATGGTGAAAGTGGCCGCGATCCGCATCGGTAATACTGCGTCCGTTTGCCGCCCGTCGCACGATGACGGCGGCGGTGTCGAGAATCGGCAGCGCTAAGACCACCAACGGCACCAAGAGACTAATGGCGATCGCCGTTTTGCTGCCGCCGATAATCGTCACCGTCGCGAACACGTAACCGATGAAGAGCGAGCCTGCATCGCCAAGGAAGATTCGCGCCGGGTTAAAGTTGTAGGGGAGGAATCCAAGCGAACTACCCGCGAGTGCGAGCAACACCAGGGCCACGATGAAGTTTCCGTGGAGCGCGGCGATGGCAAAGAGAAAGAGACTCGAAATCGTCGTCACCCCGGCGAGCAGCCCGTCGAGCCCATCGATGAAGTTCATCGCGTTCATCATCCCGACGTACCAGAGCAGCGTAAGTGGGATGCTGACCCAGATGGGAAAATCGATCCACGCATTCGCCGCGCCGTGCGCGAAGGGATTGTTGATGCCCGAAATCATGAACCCGTAGAGCATCGAGATGCCGGCGACGACGATCTGAGCGACGAGTTTGCTGCGCGCACGCATCTGCATGACGTCGTCCCAAAAACCGACTCCGAGAATCAACAAACTCCCGAAAAGTAAGCCGATGAGGTGATGCGCGATATCGAGCTGTGCGTCTCGCGCGTGCGGCGCGCCAACCACGAAGCCGAGCACCGCAAAGAGCGCGGTTGCAAAGCCGAAGAAGACCGCAACGCCGCCGATGCGCGGGGTCGGCGTCGTATGTACGCGGCGCTCTTCTTCGACGCCGTCGATAATTTTGAGATGCGTCGCCAAACGAATCACGAGCGGCGCAATGGTCGCCGCGACGGCGGCGGCGATAACGAACGCCGCGATCTCCGCAAGAATCGGCTTCATCGGTGCAAGCTCACGGTACGAGCTTCCACTGCGTTAACGCAACACCCGCCTCGGCGAGCAGTTCGACGGCAAAGGCATCCTCGTAACGTTCTTCGTACACGATGCGCTCGACGCCCGCGCTCACCAAGAGCTTCGAACAACCGACGCATGGTTGATGCGTGCAATACACCGTTGCTCCGGCGAGGCTCACGCCGTGAAGCGCGCCCTGCACGACGGCGTTCGCTTCGGCATGCGTCGCCCGTACGCAGTGATTATCGACCATCGCGCAGCCGACATCGGTGCAATGCGCGACACCGCGCGGTGCGCCGTTGTAACCGGTGGTAAGAATGCGTTGGTCGCGAACGGCGACGCAGCCGACGCGCGCGCGGGGGCAGGTCGCTCGCGATCCGACCGTGCGCGCGATCTCCATAAAATAGTCATCCCAACTCGGCCGCATCGTTGGTTAACGCGGCGCCACGAAGGTCGGCAGCGAGGTGAGGCTTCCGAAGAGGCGGTCCCCCGCATCGCCGAGCCCCGGAACGATATATCCGTGTTCGTTGAGTTCGGCGTCGATCGCTCCGACGACGATGCGAACGTCCGGAAAAGCGGCTTGCATCGCCGCAATTCCTTCAGGTGCTGCAATGACGCTGACGAACGTAACGTCGCTTGCTCCGTGTGTTGCAAGCAACCGCATTGCGGCGATCCCCGAACCTCCCGTGGCAAGCATCGGGTCGAGTACGAAGACGCGCCGGCCGTCGAGCCGTGCTGGAACGTTCGCGTAATACGGCACCGCCTGCAGCGTCTGCGGATCGCGATAGAAGCCGAGATGCGCGACGACGGCATCCTCGACGATCTGCAAAAAGCCCGGAACAAGGCCGAGCCCGGCACGAAGAATCGGCGCAATGACCGGCGGCTGCGCGATACGCGTTGCTTTCATTGAGAGCAACGGCGTCTCAACTTCAACCTCGCGCGTCGGTAGCGTTCGCGTCGCCTCGAATGCAAGCAACGTACCTACGTGTTCGAGCAGCACGCGAAAACTGCGCGTCGGCGTGTTGCGATCGCGTAGCTGCGCGAGCCGATCCTGCAGCGCCGGATGATCGACGACGAGGAGCTTCTGGCCGTTCATACTGGGCTGCACGAAGCGGAGCCTTAGGGTACGTCGAAGCGTGCGGTGAGTTCGTGAACGCGGGCGCGCAATTTCTCTTGCTGCGCGCGCGCCTCGATATCGCCGAGCGCATCGCAGATGATTTCGGCTACCTCACGGCACTCGGCTACCCTGAAACCACGCGTCGTAATCGCCGGCGTACCGACGCGAATGCCGCTGGTCACCATCGGCTTCTGCGGATCGAAGGGAATCGCGTTCTTATTGACAGTGATCGCAATCTCGTCGAGATAGCCTTCGACCGCTTTGCCGGTGAGATTCTTCACCGAAAGATCGACCAACAACAGGTGCGTATCGGTACCACCGCCGACCAAGCGCAGGCCGCGTTTGGCGAAGACCTCGCCCATCGCGCGCGCGTTGTCGATCACGTTTTGTTGGTAGATGCGAAACTCCGGCCGCTGCGCTTCACCGAAGGCGACCGCTTTTGCGGCGATCGTGTGCATCAACGGCCCGCCCTGAATGCCGGGGAAGAGGCTCTTGTCGATCGCGGCTGCATGTTGTGCTTTGCTGAGGATGATGCCGCCGCGCGGCCCGCGTAGCGTTTTATGCGTCGTCGAGGTGACGAAATCGGCGAGCGGAACCGGCGACGGGTGCAAGCCGACTGCAACGAGCCCGGCGATATGCGCCATGTCGACCAACAACATCGCGCCGACTTCGTCGGCAATCTCGCGAAAACGTTCGTACTGCATGGTGCGCGGATAGGCGCTCGCACCGGCAATGATGAGTTTTGGTTTATGTTCGCGCGCCAACGAAGCAACCTGGTCGAAATCGATCAGTTCGTCTTCTTTGCGCAAGCCGTACGCCAGGGCGTTGTAAAGTTTTCCGCTGAAACTCACTTTCGTTCCATGCGTGAGATGGCCGCCGTGAGCGAGCGACATCCCGAGAACGCTCTCGCCGGGTGCGAGCACCGCCATGAAGACCGCCATGTTTGCCTGCGCACCGGAGTGCGGCTGAACGTTGGCATGCTCGGCGCCGAAGATCGCTTTCACGCGATCGATCGCGAGCGTTTCGGCGACGTCGACGAATTCGCAGCCGCCGTAGTAGCGCTTGCCGGGATAGCCTTCGGCGTATTTGTTGGTCATCACGCAGGCCATCGCTTCGCGTACTGCGGCGCTTGCGTAATTTTCCGAAGCGATCAATTCGAGGTTACCGCGTTGGCGGCGCTCCTCGGCGGCGATCGAAGCGTAGAGTTCGGGATCCTGTGCGGCGAGCGAGCCGTGCTGAAGCGTCTGCATGGTGGACTTTCTGTGCGTTACGGTTGTGCGGTGCGGGCGTCATCGACTGCCCCGCGTTCGAGTGCGCGTAGCGTGCGCGTACGTTGGTCGTCGGAGAATTCGAAGAGCTGGTCGACGCGCGCCGCGTGCCGCCCACCTTCGAAGGGTGTCGAGAGAAAAATTTCGAGGATGCGTTCGACCATCTCCCAGCCGGTCAGCCGTTCGGCGAGTGCGAGCACGTTCGCGTTGTTGTGACGGCGCGCTAATTCGGCGGAATAGGGTTCGGCAACAGGTGCGCAGCGCACGCCGGGAACCTTGTTCGCCGCGATCGCGATGCCGATCGATGAACCGCAGACCACGATGCCGCGCTCGGCCTGCCCGCTCGCGACCGCCTCCGCGACGGCGAAGCCGTACTGCGGATAATCGACCGGCGTCGCATCGTGCGTGCCGAAATCGATAACGCTATGTCCACGCTCGCGCAGAAGCGCGGCGATGCGATCTTTATATGCGAATCCGGCGTGGTCGGCGCCGAGTGCGATGGTCACGGCAGAGGGCTCTCCCTTAGGCAGTCGAACTCGCGCGCCGATGAAGATCGCCTGGGCCAGCAGTGCATTCGAAGCCGCTTTCGCGCGTGGCGATTGCACGCAACTCGAGTGGCTCGATGCCTGTGCGCGCAGTGCTCTCTGCGACGGCGTAGCGTTCGACCGAGCGCACTTTCCGCGAACCGATGCAGACTACCTCGCCCAAATCAAGAAGGCGAGCGTCGATCTCTGTGTGACACCGGTCGCAACGCTCGACGACGCCTTCTTCCTCGCTTCGCGCAGCGAAAAAGAGGAGTCGCTGCGGATCGCGCTCGCGGTTGGGGCGCCCCTGCTCGTCGCTCGAGCCCCGCGGCTCGGCGCCTGCAGCTACCCCGAATTGGCCGCCGCGCTTGGGGAGGCGACGGGGCTTGCGAAGGCCGCAAATATCACCATCGCGCTACGGAACGCTCCCGATACGCACGCCGGTAGCGATGCCGACTGCAAGCGCTTGGCGAAGGAGGCCGACTCGGCATGGCTGCGCTTCGCCCCCGAGCCGCTGCGCCTCGATGCGGGCAGCTCGCTTGCCACCCTCGTGGGCAAGAGCGTCGTTCTGCTCCACGATCTCGCCGAGAACGCCGAAAAAGCGCTCGCATGTATCGAGCGCGAGGCGCCGGGATATCACGGGTACCTCCTCCTCGATGCGCGCAGCGGAGCCTGCACCCTGGGAGAGATCGAATCGATGACCGCGCCAAACGTCTTTCGTGCGAGGTGAGAACCTGCTTTCTCGCAGGTGGGTGCGGCCCGGGCGCTGGTGCGACAAGCTGTTGCCCGTCACGCCGTCGTATCCGGAGCTGATGCTCCCTTAGGGTTTTCGTTGGTCCAGCACCTATGGCACGCTGCGCGTAAGACGCAGTCACCACCCCAACCCTAGCACCGGCGTCAAGACTTGACAGCCGGCGATTCCGCGTGAACGGATCGCGCTATGATCGCTGCCCTCACTTCGCCGCCCTTCGTTCGCCACGGGAGCCTCTCGGTCGAACGGAATCTTAATACCGCCTACGATGAAGCGAAGCGCTACCTCAGCGCCGACTCCGTCGAACGCGGGCTCTTCGCGCGGCTCGAGGGATCGCCGAGCCGAACGTTCACGCTGCGCGCCGACGCTCGGAACA